>JABJBS010000140.1 GCA_018668695.1 Deltaproteobacteria bacterium | reverse complement strand
TGACCCACTCAAACGCCTTGGACGCGTCGCCGACTTTTTGGCCACCGGTGAGGCTGCAACGGAGCGGCTCCTGGAGATAGCCGAGCGAGAGAATGATGTGGTCGAAAAATCAGGAGCAACGATTCTACCTGCATTTCAGCGTAACATAACCCTGAAAAACATTGGTTTTTCTTACGGCGATAAAACGGTTCTCAGCGATGTCTCGCTCCAAGCCAATCAAGGAGAAATCATTGCTCTGGTTGGCGCAAGTGGAGCGGGTAAAACCACTTTGGTAAACCTGATTATTCGCTTTATGGATGCATCCACCGGTACCATCAAAATCGACGGGACCGACATCTCAGATGTCACGCTGAGTTCTCTGCGACACCAAGTCAGCGTGGTGAGCCAAGAAACGTTTCTCTTCAATACCACGCTGGCTCAAAACATCGCCTATGGAAATCCCAATGCTTTAAAGCAAGACATCGAGCAGGCCGCGCAAGCAGCATGCGCACACGAGTTTATTAACGAGCTCGAAAATGGCTATGAGACCATTGTGGGTGAACGCGGCATTACATTAAGCGGCGGGCAAAAACAGCGTATTTCCATTGCGCGGGCACTGCTAAAGAATGCACCGATCCTTATCTTGGATGAAGCAACCAGCGCACTCGATGTTGAAAGTGAACGTCACGTCCAGACTGCTCTTGAAAAACTCATGGAAGGCCGCACTTCTTTTGTGATTGCTCACCGGCTCTCAACCATTCGCCGTGCTCATAAGATAGCTGTTTTAAAAGCGGGTCATATTGTGGAATTGGGTACCCACGAACAACTTCTTCAAAACCAGGGTGAATATTCTCGGCTTTATCAAATGCAGTTTTCGGATGCTGAGCCATCCATGGTAAACTCAGCCAACTCCAACGCCCAATAAGCTGAACAGAGAAACATGCGTACGAAGCTTTTTCTTTTATCTCTTGTGACCCTATCTGTGGTTGCCCTTATGGGTTCCATCCATCTTCGGCCTTATCAGTCTATTGCTTCAAACACCCAAGCACCCGTCCGTGGGGTTTATCACCAACACACTCTTGCCAGCCATGATGGTTATGCAACGGCCGATGAAAGCTACCTGGCCGCCCAAGCGCTGAACCTTGGCTTTATGGTTGTCACCGACCACAACACGATGGCCAATTTAGAAAGTCATTCTGAGCTCGTCGTTCTAAATTATCCCGAACTCTCTACGCCCTTTGGTCACGTGGTTGGCTTCGGTCTGACAAGCCCACTGCCTAAACCACTGCGTAATGACTGGCTCGTGCTCAAGGAAATTGAAAGCCGAGGCGGTAAAGCAATCATTGCTCACCCCACCCGCCGACGAAACCCGTGGCAGGGTTCGTGGGAGTCAGTGGGCGGAGTAGAAATTCATAACATTGCCGACCAACTTCAAAATGACCCGCTGCACACTTTAAAAATGCTTGGAATCTTTGTGGCCAACCCCGCTTTAGCCAAAGCGATGCTTTTTAAACGAGACGCCAAAGCGTTGTCTCGGTGGGACGATTTTGCAGACCCTGCCGTGGTGGGTATTTGTGCAAACGACAGTCATGGGCGTCTCAACCTTCAAGAAGAGCTCAATATGTGGACGATAGAACTCGACGCACCCTGGCCTCAAGATCCCCGCGAGCGTGAACTGATTGCGATTCATGCCATTGCTACTGGGAAATTTCATTGTGCTTCATCTATTATTGAGCACGGCGGAGGCTTTAGTTTTTCAGGAATACGCCCGGCACAGACGCCTCTGCTAACAGGTCAAAGTGCATCTCATTCCACGGTTGAGGCCCTACTCGTTAAGGCTCCAGAGCTTGCGGCTGATAATATTTCGATTGCGCTTTACCGTAACGGTGACTTGATTGCCCTGAGTCATCGGGCAACATTCCGCTATCCCCAGCCGGCACCCGGTACCTATCGAGTAGAGATTCTCGTTCCGGTTCCACGTGCCCTTTTCGGGCAGGAATCGATACCTGTTATCTACTCAAATAAAATTCAGATTTTGGATTGATTAGAAGCGTACGACGTCTTGAATCGTTGCTGGCTGATGCGACCAGAGAATTTTCGCGTCGCCGGCGCCCACCTTGCCTTCGAAAGAACACGCAACCACTGAACCAGGGCTAAAAATGGTGGTTACCAACAAGTCTCGAGAACCAAGTTTACAACTGAATTCCGCAACGTCGGGCATGTGCCCCACAAACAAAACTTTTTCAAAACTCAAGTACACCTCAAGCTCTCGAATCATTTCATCTGCACTTGCGCCGCTTCGTAAGGCCTCGCTCATCACCACCTCGGGCACGGGTTTCATTTGTTCTGCAACCAGTCCTGCGGTCATGGTGGTACGCACCAACGGGCTATGCACGATGATATCAGCGCCGCCTATCGCATTTAATGCGCTTCCAACCTTAAGTACGTCCCGGGCTCCCGTGGCCGTTAACCGCCGATGAAAATCACCACCGTCTGCCGTTGGCTCTGCGTTTCCATGTCTCATGATATAGAGCGTTTTCATAATGACTCTTTTCTTAACCCATCAAATAGCGCCTGGATATTACTTCTCTTTCGGGCGCTCTACGTTCCAAATGATAACGGTACTGTCCGCACTTCCACTTGCCAGCATAGCCGACTTTGCACCGAATTGCACCTTGAACACGGGCCATTCATGCCCCGCTAATCGAAGGATTTCTTGGGCATGTTCAACATCCCAAAGTCGGATTTCACCCCAGCTTCCGCTCGCGATGGTCCTACCATCTGGTGCGAAGTTGACCGTATAGACGGCATCTGGGTGCCCCACGAGCCGGTACATCTCAGCGCCTGTATCTGACTCCCACACACGTACGGTTGAATCCAAACTGCCCGTGACCAACATATCACCGTCGCTGGACCAATCGATAGCGGTCACTGCAAACTGGTGCCCCTCGATCACAAACTCTTCTTTCGCCTCTTCCACATTCCAAACGCGAGCAGTGCCATCATAGCTTGCACTGGCAAGCCGGGTACCGTCGGGCGAGAATCGCACTGATACAACAATCTCTTCATGCCCCGCCAAGGTAGACACAATCTCTTCCTTGGCGACATCCCAGATGTAGATGTTGCCGTCCATACAGCCGCCCGCGAGAAACAGACCGTCAAAAGAAAAATCCATATCCTCCAGTGGATGGTCAGGACCCGGCCATTCACGAGTCAGTGAGCTATCTTTCATGGCCCAAAATCTCACCCAATTGTCTCGGCCTGCACTGACGATTTCCGCACCTTGAGGCTCGAATGCCAACGCCGTGACGTCTCCATCGTGAGCATCAACTTCATAGTAAGCACCGGCTCGTTTGTTGGCCGCGATAATAACCTTGTTCTCAGAACCACTGGCGATGAATTGATTATTCGGTGCAATCTGCATAGCGCGTATCGGGTTTTGATAACCGGTTAAGCGTAGAGATTCCTCAAAGCCCATAGAGTCGACAATGCGGACGGTATCATCAGCAAGACCGATGGCGAGCGTTCGCCCATCAGTAGATAAGGCCAGAGCGTTAATTCCACCAAGCTTCTTTTTCTCGGTGTGATAGAGTGCGGAATCTTCCATATCCCAAAAATGAATGATGTCTTTGCGACTTGCCGTGGCCAAGGTCCTGGAGTTGGTCGTAAAAAACATAGCGGTGATCATCCCCTGATCACCTTTTAAGCGAGGTCGCTTTTTGCCCGTGGTTAAATCCCAAACCCGTGCTGAACCATTTTTCATTCCAACGGCTACACTTTTTCCATCAGGAGAATAGGCGATGGAACTGATTGGGCCTGAGTAACCTCGTGAGATTCTTTTCTGTCGACCCCTTTTGGTTGACCAAAGACGAACCGTTTTATCCACACCGGCCGTGGCCACAAACTTTCCATCGGGTGAAAAAACCGCACCGGCCAGAGGTCCTTTATGGCCCTTTAGCTTTTTTAATTTTCGTCCGGTAATCGCATCCCAGATTATCGCCGTTCCATCCCAACTTGAGGAAACGAGCAAGTCACCGTTATGAGAAAACTCAATCGTTAATATCGAGCCGTCATGCCCCTTGAGTTCTTTAACCAAAGAACCGTTTCGCGGATCCCACAATTTTACGGTGGTACTTGCAGTGACGAAGCGCCGACCGTCGTTGGAGAAATCAACGGCGTGTACAGCGCCTTCATGAGGTCCAAGCGTCAAGACTTCGCGCCCCGTCATCAGATCCCAAAAGCGAGCCAAACGGTCTTTTCCACCCGCGGCAATAATTCGGCCATTGGGTGAGAAAGAAACCGAGGTAATCTGCTCACCAAAACGTGGTCGATAAGTTCCTATGCGGTCCGTGCCGCAAGGGGGCAATTCCCGCCCTGCTCTGTCGGTCGAAGCTTTCCCGCACTTTAACCGAGGAATCTTTTTCTTCTCTTTCGTACACGAGGCACCAAATGCCAAAGGGGCGAGAAGCAAAAAGAATAAAATATGGCGCAGTTTGTACACCTTATTATCGTAATAGATGCTTGAGTGATTCGCCAACTATCTAATGAATGGACATGCGACGGCGGTTATCAATAGCTTCAATCATTTCGCGGGCTTTGGCTTCAACTTCGGCGGGGACGTTGTAGTCTAAAACTGCCTGCAAATGCTGGTAACCGGCTGATTCTCGGTTCAGACCGTCCACTTGCACCATTCCTGCCCGCAAATGAACAATCCCCAAGATATCGCTGTGAGGACGGGTGGCCAGAAAACGTTGTAAGACTGCCAAAGCAGCATCGAAGCGCCGTGTCTCAGTAAGACCATCCGCGAGTTGTACCAAATCCCAGTCATCGAGTAAGTGCCGCTGAGTGGGGGTCATTTTCACGAAAGCTTGGAGAGCTTCATCCCAATCGCCACCTGCAATCAGGTCTGGAAGAGTCCGAATCGTATCGCCCTGGTTGGGCGAGCTCCATGTGGGCCCCGAGTGATTCAAGCTTGAATCTTTACCCCAATGCTTTAATCCCATGACCACCATGAGTCCCGCGACAAAGCCGCCGATATGGGCCCCATGAGCAACACCGCCGGAGCCTGTGCCCAATATAAACGGGAAAAAGTTTTCTACAATAAGGTAGAAACCCAACACCACCCGCGCCGGTAGGTTAATGATGCGAACGAAGAAAAGAACCCAAATGAAAACCTTCACCTGGTTTTTTGGGAACCAAAGAAAATAGCAGCCCAGAACCCCGGAAATGGCACCAGATGCACCTACCAGGGGAATATAAGAATCTGGCTGAAAGACTGCGAAGAAAATGGTTGCAGCCACCCCCGTGCCTAAATAGACCAACAAGTACTTAGCTGGTCCAAGACGTGCCTCAAGGTTATCACCAAAAATCCACAAAAAGAGCATATTCCCTAAAAGATGGGCCCAACCCGCGTGCAGAAACATAGACGAAAAAATCGTCATAATACTCGGATCAGCGGGTTTAAAACCGAAGCGATAGGTCATCAAATCGTAAGCCGAGGTCGACGTTGCCAGAATGTTCTGAGCCACACCAGTCTCTCCTGAAAGAACCCGGATATACTCAGAGAACAAAGGGTCTGTGACTGAGGGCAATTGCCGCATCAGCGGTAGGCTAATGAACAAAAAGATGAGTGTATTCAAGCCAATGAGGACGTAATTCACCACGGGTGTTTGCTTGGGATTGGGCTCATCCCCAATGGGTAAAAACAAAGTACACGTCCCAGGCGAAAGGTGGCTACAACTCGGTTATTCTAAGACGCTGGTACAACCATGCAACCCCATCAAATAATCGACTTACCTGCTAAATAGACGATGCTGCTCCCCAGTACCAGGGCCGAGCCCTAGACGGTCACCAAACAATCCCCGGGAAGTTTGCGTATTGCCGAAATTCCAGTTTTAAGGCCAAGACACCTGCGAAAAGGAGTCGGGCAAGTATGTCTGCACTGAGTTATATCGATTGGTCTATCGTTGCGCTTTACCTCGTTCTCAGTTTGGGACTGGGCTTCTACATGCGCACGAAAGCCGGTGAAAGTCTCGAGTCGTATTTCGTCGCAGGCCGGAAGATGTCAGGTTGGCTGGTCGGTACCAGCATGGTCGCTACCACTTTTGCTGCGGACACCCCACTTGCGGTCACAGGTATCGTGGCTAAAAATGGCATCGCAGGAAACTGGTTTTGGTGGAGTCTGGCGTTCAGTCATATTCTTGCCGCTTTTGTATTCGCTCGCCTGTGGCGACGCGCTCATATCATTACCGACGCTGAATTTATTGAGCTGCGCTACAGCGGCAGAGCTGCAACGATTCTAAGAGTTCTGCGGGCATTCTTTTTTGCTGTTCCTATCAACTGTATCATTATGGGATGGGTGATTCGGGCTATGGGGAAAATAGTCAGTGTTCTCTTTCCTTGGGATATGTGGCTTGGGCCAGAGATTTACGGTCCACTCCTGGAAGCATGGCCTTCTTGGATCGCGGTCCAAAGCCCGTCTGAGGCCATCTCCATCATTCTCGGCGTTATTATCGCAACCACCTACGCAGCCCTTGGCGGTTTACCATCGGTCATTCTCACGGACGTTATTCAATTTTTACTGGCCATGGTTGGCTCAATTTTATTGGCCTACTTCGCTGTTGAACATGTAGGCGGTCTTGGACAACTGGTAAGCAGCCTGCAAACAACTTACGGCGCAGAACAAGCCTCCGGAATACTCAGCTTTTTCCCGGATACTGAATCTGCATGGTTACCGCTTGAGATGTTCCTGGTTTACGTTTTAGTGCAGTGGTGGGCGCAGAAATTTTCAGATGGTGGCGGCATATTAATCCAGCGTATGAGCGCGGCCAAAGATGAGAATCACGCTCTTCGTGGTACCAGTTGGTTTGTTGTAGCTCACTACGCACTTCGCCCATGGCCTTGGATTCTAGTAGGCTTGGTTGCTCTGGTGGTTTTCCCGTTGGACAGTGCCCTGCTGACAGGAAGCCACGAACACCTGGCTACTGTCCAAGCTGATAGGGAGATGGCCTACCCCGTTCTGATGGCTCAGCTCCTACCCGCTGGAGCACTTGGAATCATGGTTACAGGTATGGTGGCCGCATTTATGTCCACCATTGATACCCACATTACCTGGGGCGCATCTTATATGGTCAAAGATGTTTATCAGCGCTTTATCAAGCCAGATGCAACTGAGGCCGAGTTGGTTAAAACCAGTCGCTGGGCAGTCCTCATTATGGTGCTCTTTGCTCTGGCTGTTACAACGCAGATTCACACCATTGAAGCTGCCTGGAAATTCATTACCGTGATGGGCTCCGGGATTGGTCTCGTGAGTATCGCCAGATGGTTTTGGTGGCGAATCAATGCTGAGGCTGAGATTGCCGGACTTAGCAGTGCGGCTATTTTATCGTTGGTGCTCTATGGGCCGATGAAAGACTATGCACTGGAATACCAAGAGAAACTCTTAATGGTAGTCGTGGTTTCTACTGCAGCTGTGTTGATTACCATGCTTTTGACCAAGCCCTCGACTCCTGAGCAACTTCGTAAGTTTTATGAAGTCATACGCCCTTCGGGGTTTTGGGGCCCCGTTCGCCGCCCTGAAGATCCGGCGGCTGAGAATCTTGGCAAGCAGATCCTAAGCTGGGGCCTTGCAGCCATAAGCTTATTCTCGATTCTTTTTGGTCTGGGTGAATGGATGCTTGGCTCAACGCCTCTCGGCATCTGCTTAAGCCTTGGAGGCACCGCCGGATGGCTACTTGCCCTACACCTCGTCGGTGCGTTTAAAGACATACGACCGAAAGATTCAGTTTAAAGTACCCGCACAATATTCGTCGATATTATGCTCACCGTCGTTGTCGCCGTCGTAAATCGAGCCGTCAAAATCAGAGCCTTCAAAACTAAGATTAACGACCGACTCCGCCGTGGTCGGTAGCTCAATGAGTTTTGCTTGCTCACCCAGCGAAAATCCAGGCGGCACTCGGTAAATCAACGCAGCGTAAACATTTTGATTCGTTTCCACACCAACACAACACCCATTGATCAGACCGTCATTGACGGTAAGGAAACAGCTTTCTTCTCCTGGAATCGTAAGAAAAACTTCCAGCTCTTCTAAATTCGCTGCGCCGCAACTCTCTGTAAAAACTTCGGGAAGCGGCGTGTTAATCAGTAGATCTACCGTTGTAAACGGGCCCTCACCGTCTTTTACCGTACATGGTTCGATATTCTCGCTTGTCCCATTGCTTCCGCAGCCTGCGAGAAGCACGATCATCAATGCGCCTGATAAGTTTCTCATGATTGATTCTCCACTTCGCCTTTTGTATGAGACCGACCATGAAGATAGATACCTTAGCCATTCATGCTGGCCAAAAACCTGATCCCACAACCGGTGCTATTATGACTCCGGTTTATCAAACATCCACCTACGTTCAAAGTGCTCCAGGCGTACACACTGGTTACGAGTATTCTCGTACACAAAACCCGACCCGCCATGCACTTGAAGGTAATCTTGCAGCACTCGAAGGCGCCAAGCATGGCGTTTGCTTTGCAAGTGGTTGCGCCGCAACGACGACCGTCATGCATCTCCTAGAAGAAGGAGCACATGTCATCTCTGGTGATGATGTTTACGGCGGTACCTTTAGATTATTCGATAAGGTCCTTGCTCATCGGTCGATTGATTTTTCATTCGTCGACCTCACCAAGCCTGGTGCGCTTGAAGAGGCGATTCGACCAAATACCCGTGCGATTTGGACTGAAACACCGACGAATCCCATGATGAAAGTGGTTGATTTAGAGGCTATCTGCAAGACCGCGAAAAAGCATGGCATCAAAGTGTTTACCGACAACACCTTCGCCACACCAATCTTCCAAAGACCTCTGGAAATGGGCGCCGACGTCGTTGTTCACTCGACAACAAAATTCCTAAACGGCCACTCTGATGTTGTGGGCGGCGTTGCATGCACCAACGATGACGAAATTGCTGAAAAACTATTCTTTTTGCAAAACTCAATCGGTGCTGTCTGCGGTCCATGGGACGCATGGCTTGTACTGCGAGGAACCAAAACATTGCCACTTCGCATGCGGCAACATGATGCATCCGGCCGTGAAATTGCGGCATGGCTTGAATCACTTAGTGACGTGGAAAAGGTTTACTATCCAGGACTTGCTTCCCACCCGCAACATGAGTTGGCGGCACGTCAGATGACTGGTTTTGGCGGAATGATTTCTTTTGTTCTCAAAGGCGGACTGCCCCGGGCAAACTCATTCTTAAAGGCGCTTGAAATTTTCGCGCTCGCAGAATCACTGGGCGGCGTAGAATCGCTGGCTGAGCACCCTGCGATTATGACTCACGCGTCAGTTCCTGCTGATATTCGTAAGGAGCTTGGTATCGATGACGGATTGATTCGGCTCTCAGTCGGTATCGAAGACGTTACCGACCTAAGAGCTGACCTACAGAAAGCATTCGACGTTAGCCGAAATGCTTAAAGGTCGTTAGGAACCAAGTTTAAATCCAATTTAGCCAGGGCATGACGAATGAGCTGGCTTTTATTGGCTTTATAGTGGCCACGTCGCTTAAGCTCCCGAACCATATTCTCCAAGCGTTCGATGTCCTCGTTGTAGAGAGAAATCGAAACAATCTTATAATGAGAAGGCTTCGGGGAAGCTTTAGGTGGCCGTGCAACCGGCATCGATGATTCCGGTAATTTACGAGCAACCGGAGCCGCCGTAACCGCAGGCATTGTTGGAACAACGGTGCGCTTTTTACCACCACCACCAAATAGATTCTCAATCAATAACTGCTCACCATCAAGTGGGTTCTCAGTTACGACGGGGTTAACCGTCTTATTTTGAGATTTCATCATCATCCGCTCTTCTTCTTCCAAACGGGTGTTGGTGAGTACGGACGTAATTGTCTTTTTTTCGTCATCATTCATCAGGCTGCCCTCGTCATTGATGCAGCACCTTCGGCGCTGCGGATCCATTCTACGACTCGCAAATAATCTGTTGCCCCGTTAGAATCCGGAGCATGTTCGAAAATCGTTTTCTTTACACTTGGTGCCTCAGCTAGACGTGTATTCACACGTACCGGAGGCAATGCTCGACTACCAAACGTTTCACGAAGATGATTCAAAGCATCTACGCAAACGCGTTTTCGAACATCAAAGAAGGTTGGCACCACACCCGTCAGCCTCATCGGCTTTCCAGTTTGCTCCGTAATTCTACGAAGCGTGTGCATCACTTGCTTTACGCCCACCAATGCTAGGTAATCGCAGCTAACGGGGATCAAAACCTCGCCAGCGTAAATCAAAGCATTGTAGTTCAGAAGAGAAAGTGCCGGTGCACAATCAAAGACGACGTATTCGTAGTCTGTGATTTCTCCCAGCACACGAGAGAGCAAATAAGCTCTATCGCTTTCCTTAATTCGAGCCAGTTCAATTTCGGCCGCAGCCAAACTGGTATCAGACGTTACGATATCGAGGTTATCTCGTACCGGAACGGTTGCTACCTCTAAGCTCAAATTCTGAAAAAGTAAGTGATACACAGAGCGTGGACTGTTGATGCCTAAAGAGACGCCAACATTACCCTGTGGATCTAAATCAATCAGCAAAGTGGAATGACCTTTTTGGGCCAAGCCTGCTGCTACATTCAATGCCGTGGTTGTCTTTCCCGTACCACCCTTCTGATTCAGAACGGCGATCACTCTTGCTGGCTTCGCGGTTTCCGCGGGAGCCGGTGCAGCCGGCTTTAAAAAAGCCTCCCGACACGTTTCTTTGCAAAAATGATAGGTACCCGTACGGGTCTGATGCATCTGCCAGGCCATATTGGGCTGAAATGATGAGGTGCAATGATCACATTTCACCTGAGCGCCTTGAAGACCCTTACTTCGGCAAATTTGATTGCAGAAGTACAACTTTTCAGTACCAGTATCTTTAACCTGGAAGTTAAACCGAGGCGTAAACGCAGTGCTACACGTAGAGCACTGCACCGAACTCGTAGAATTCACTAAAACCCTCCGACGTCGCTCTTTATGCAGTCCAGGACGCGCATCCCAAACGTACCACGACGATAGGCCCAGCATAGCTGTCCACGATCATGAGTCAAGTTTTTTGCGGAATTTCTACAAGTACTTATTGATCCGACTTATTCTATCCAGCTTGTGTCCCCTGATCCTTGTCGAAGAACGACAGGTGAGTCTCCAGTTAAGTCCACAACGGTTGATGGTTCACCATAAAGGCCACCCGCATCTAAAAATACGTCGACCGATCTTGAGAATGCAGACATCACATCGTCGGGATCATTTGTGTATGACATCGTTCCATCAACTTCGCGAGCAGCCGTCGTTGTGATGAGCGGATGTCCCAGTTCTCGAACAAGTGCCAAACAAACGGGGCTGTCTGGAATTCGAACCCCAACCGTTCGGCGTTTACTTTGTACGATTTTTGGAACTTCACGGCTTGCTGGCAAAATGAACGTATATTTACCAGGCAAGTGATGTCTTAAAATTCGATAGTTACGGTTTTCAATAACAGCGTATCGAGCGACCTCAGATAAATCGCTGCAAAGAAAAGACATCGGCTTTTTCTTATCCATTCCTTTAAGCTGATAAATTCGATCAACACTTCTTTTAGCGTAAAGGTCACAGCCAAGACCGTAGGTCGTATCTGTCGGATAAACTGCAAGTCCTCCAGAACGAAGAGCATCCACTGCCCTTCCAATATGCCTGGGTTGAGGATGATCCAACTTCACATGTGCACGCAAAATCGCCACGACATTATTCCGATCACTTAAGGATTTCGAACCTTCATCTTAAAGATCCCAAACTAAAAGCCAAGTCATTGCTACTAGCAAATACCTCACAACCTGCCGCCACGCCAAGAATCGGCGCGCTTCACCCCCACGGCGTTCAAGCGAGGCCCGTAATTGGCTGAAATAACAATAGTTTATCTAAATAAAATTAAGTGATTGCTTGTTTGACTAAGACGGCCTGATCAAATGACAATATAGGCATGACCCGAAAACCCAGCGACTCCAGCCAATCTGACCACCACAACGCTAGGGGTATTGAATTAGCAGATCGTGGCTGGCTTGATGAAGCCATCAAGGAATTCAACAAGGCCTTGGAATACGATCCAGGATCGCCACACGCCCATGATAATTTAGGAACCATACTCTCAGAAAAGGGTGATCTCATTGGGGCGCTGAAGCAATTTATCGCAGCCGTGGAATGTGACCCTGAAAGTCCTAGCACCCATCATTATCTCGCAAGCTTTTTAGCAGCTCGAGCACATGATCTTTGTATCATCGAATACAGAAATGCCCTGGAACGTCAGTTTGATTTTCCCGATGCGCACCTAAATTTAGCGTTGGCCCTCGCTGAACGCGGAAAATTAGAAGAAGCACTTAACGAATTCGAAATTGCACACATGCAAGCGCCGGAAGACGAGCTCATCAAGCACGAATTGGCCTGTTGTTTAATCGATCTTGAAAGATATCCTCAAGCAATCGCCCATCTTAAACAATTACTGAAGGCAAACCCCAAACATATAGAAGCTTGGGTCGATCTTGGCATCGCATTTATTGCCCAAGGATTTTATGCAGAAGCAAAAAACAGTCTAACGAGCGCGTTAGAACTCGATCCAACTGACTTCACAAGCCAATATCACCTGGCAGCACTTCACTCGACCTGGGAAAATTTCGACGAGGCAATCAAACATCTTGAGATCGCGTCACAGCGAAACTCTGAAAAAGTGCGAGCATGGCTTAAAGACGACCCATTTTTCGACTCCATCCGAAATGATGCCAGATTTCTGCGCTTTTGCCCGAAATAGAGTATTGATTAAGCATCGTTAACTTTGATCGAAAGCTAAGCTAGAATTCAATGAGTGATACACCCGAGAAAAGTGAGGACAATGTTTTAGACACCATTGCGACTCGCTTTAGAAGGCTTCGAGGTGATGAGACATTTGATACCCAGGGTATTCGCACCATCTGGCATCGGGGTCCTCAACGAACCGAGCTCTTGACGTGGGAATCCAAAGACGGATCTTTGATCAAACAAGAACTTTCTTTCGCTGGTCTGATAGTTGAATACACTCCTGAACAAGGAATTCGGACGGGCATTATCCCAGTGACCGATCAGGTAACCGATACGGGCCAACCTCGAAGCACTGTCATCCGTATGCAAACCGAACCCGACGTAGACACACTTCAAAAATCGTCAACACTTCTTGGGCTAGTTCCGGCACGGGACTATTACGGTCAGCATTTAATGGAGATTTCGAATGACTGGCTGGTACAAAACGGACATTCGCCGGTTGCGCCGCAGACTACCAGTGGAGAAAATTTCAATCGCGCCCCAGTCGAAACCGAAGCAACTTGGAGAACGATCACAGGATTTACTGAAAAACGAATAAACGATAGTATACCATTACCAGTGATAGCAATCGCCGGGGTTATACTCGGAGTTGTTCTGGGACTTTTACTTTTTTAGGCCTCAGTTAGGCCTTCATATCCGTTTCGACCAAACCTACAAGTCCAAGCTTGTCTAATAAGGCCTCTTTAGTAAACGGCTTCATCAGATACTCGTTCGCCCCTGCATCTAATGCTTTGAGCATTTGATCGAATTCTGTCTCAGTCGTACACATGATTAACTTGATATCATCAAAAGCAGAATTCTCTCGAACTCTCTGAACGAATTCAAATCCATTCACTTCAGGCATATTCCAGTCAACCATAACCAAGTCGAAACCACCGTTTGTAGCATTTAGCATTTCGAGCCCACGCCCGCCGTGCTCTGCCTGCTCAACGTCAAAACCAAGCCCCTTCAGAGTCGTCTGAATAATTCTTCTCATCGCCTTGGAATCGTCGATTACCAATGCCTTCATAAACATCCCCGAGTTAAGGCCTGCCCAATGCGGACACCCTAGATTAAATGATAGCGAATTAGGACTTGAACTCAATAGGTTAGACACAATAAGACGAGAAACATTTGGAATCTTTAGCAAAAAAAAAGGCTCAACCTAAGGGTTGAGCCTTTTAAAAATAATCCGGCAGCGTCCTACTCTCCCACAAAGTTTCCCTTGCAGTACCATTGGCGCTGGTGATCTTAACTTCCGAGTTCGAGAAGGGATCGGGTGGTTCCTCACCGCTATGGCCACCGGAAATTTGAATATGTAGACGATTTGTACCCAGTCAATGAGTGTTATTCTTGTTCAAGCACACGTCAGATTTGGCTTCGAACAACCAATCAGACGATGTTAAGCCTCTCGGTTAATTAGTATCGGTTAGCTTCACGTGTTACCAGCTTCCACTTCCGACCTATCAACGTCCTAGTCTAGAACGAACCTTCTGAGAATAAATTCTAGGGAAACCTAGTCTTGGAAGAAGCTTCCCGCTTAGATGCTTTCAGCGGTTATCTGTTCCGCACTTAGCTACCCGGCAATGCTCTTGGTGAACAACCGGAACACCAGCGGTGCGTCCATCCCGGTCCTCTCGTACTAAGGACAGCTTTCCTCAAGTTTCCTACGCCCACAGCAGATAGGGACCGAACTGTCTCACGACGTTCTGAACCCAGCTCGCGTGCCACTTTAATTGGCGAACAGCCAAACCCTTGGGACCAACTTCAGCCCCAGGATGTGACGAGCCGACATCGAGGTGCCAAACCTCCCCGTCGATGTGGACTCTTGGGGGAGATAAGCCTGTTATCCCCGGGGTAGCTTTTATCCGTTGAGCGATGGCCCTTCCATGCGGAACCACCGGATCACTAAGCCCGACTTTCGTCCCTGCTCG
>JABJBS010000139.1 GCA_018668695.1 Deltaproteobacteria bacterium | reverse complement strand
GCCCGAATGACTCAAATTTTTGATGAGTATCGTCCTGAGCTGGTTTTTCATGCGGCTGCCCATAAACACGTGCCACTGATGGAATCCAATGTGGGTGAGGCAGTTAAGAACAATGTTCTTGGGACTGCAGGACTTGCAGAGCTCGCGGGCCAATTTAAGGTAAGTCAGTTTGTTTTGGTTTCAACCGATAAAGCAGTACGCCCCACATCTGTAATGGGAACGACCAAGCGTATCGCAGAATTGACAATTCAGCAGCTCAATCAGAAATATGCGACCCAATACATGGCCGTTCGATTCGGCAATGTTCTCGGTTCCGCGGGCTCTGTTGTTCCTATTTTTCGCGGTCAAATTAAGAGTGGTGGACCTGTCACGGTCACACACCCAGATATGGTCCGCTTTTTCATGACCATTCCCGAGGCATCGCAGTTGGTGCTTCAAGCAGGTGCCATGGGGCAAGGCGGCGAGGTATTCGTCTTGGATATGGGTGAGCCTATTCGGGTCCAAGATTTGGCTCGAGAGATGATTAAGCTTTCAGGTCTGGTTCCTGAGGTTGATGTTGAGATTGTGTTCACTGGTATCCGGCCGGGCGAAAAGCTTTATGAGGAGATCCAATACGACGGTGAGCTTATGGAAAGAACTCGGCACCCCAAGATATATATAGGGAGTATGGAAGAGTCGCACCAGAGCAAAAGTTTTGAGACATCTTTTGATCTTCTAAGGTTGGCACTTGATACCCACCGTGAAGACGAAATGCGTAAAGCGATGTGTCGCTTGGTACCTGAATCAACAATTTTCCATCCAGAGGGTGTGCAGTCCTCCAACGTTGTACAGCTCTCGGTCGAGAATAAGGTCTCCTAAGTTTCGGGTGCGATGTTCTATTTTCATCCCATAGCCGGCGCGCGATTTTCAAACATCATTGATGTTCTTTGTTTTGAGATGACGGGGTGTTTGAGGCGCCGCGAGAGTCTCTCTACAGCACTGATGAACCCGGCAGTGGTTCGCGAGCTTATTGATGACGCAAACTCTTTTAAGGTCGGTGTATTGGTGCAGTCAGGTTTATCTAAGCTTGGCGTAGATTCACAATTCTTGGGGATAAAGCAGTGCCAGCATCAGGCGATGGCCAGCTCTATGTATATACAGCGTACCCGGGAAGATATTGAGGCGGTCCTTGGAGACTCTGGGATTCGGTACGCCATTCTTAAGGGCGTGGCTTCTGATCTTTTATTGTACGGTGGGCTCGGTCAACGGGGAACCACTGATATCGACTTGTTAATTGATCCCGAGCAGCAATCGGAAACATTCGAGGCGTTAGCTACTATCGGTTATTATCCCCAGATACGAGATAGCCATCGTGTTTCAGACCCTGAGCATTTCCAGCTTCTCTTGTGCAGTTCTGAGCCAGGGCGATGCCCCATTGATTTGCACATGCAACTTAATTGCGATGCGCGATTTAAGGACCCCGGTAAGGGGTTTCTAAGTAGAGCCCAGTCTTATTCAACGCATAGCGGCTTCGTGAGAGCTTTGGAGTGGCATGACCAGCTAACATATCTTTCTTTAAACCTATCGGCTTCCGTTTTTAGGGGTGGCGTCATTAAGCTATTGTTGGATGCTTATGCCCTTTTATCTCAAAAAGAAATTGATATGGATACGGTGGTCGAACGGGTTCGTGATTGTCGGGGTGAGCAAGGACTTTGGGGCGTTTTGTATTTACTAAAGGATTGGCCGGGAATGGAGAGTGTTGCTCCCTATGAACAAGCACTGCGCCCAAGCGGTTTTAGACAACTCATACTTCGAAACAACATGGGGCAACGTCAACGGAGATGGGATACCGGTTCGCAAGTTTGTCGTGTCATCTTTTTTGAATGGCTAACATCGGGTAAACCACTGTGGCCGGTCACCTACTTTTCAGGACGCTTAAAGCTAAGAATCGCTGACTTTAGGGCAAATACCCAACCGAAGTCTTGAGACTTAGAAGATACTTTCTGGGATAAACACAATGTCGCCAGGTTGGAGACTCAGGTTAGTGAGACGACCTTCGACGATTTTTTGAACAGCAACATCAATCTTGGTTTCATTGCCCTTGATGGTGCGTGTTACATAGGTGCCGTTTTGGTTTGCGTTAGGCAAAAAACCTCCGGCTAACGAGATTAATTCGATGATGTTCATGCCATCTTGATAGGCAAAAGTCCCAGGTGATTTTACAAATCCGAACACGAAAATCTTCTTGGATTTGTATTCGGTTACGAACACCGAGACCTGAGGGTTGACCAGGTAGTCTTTGAGCTTACCGGTGATGGTCTCTTCTATCGCGCGAACATCTTGAGCCTCCATCTTGATGGTACCAACAAGCGGAAAGTCAATGGTGTGATCGGTGCGAATTCTATGTGTTCCGGAGAGCTCGTCTTGGCCAAAAACTGTAACTTTGAAGACATCTCCTGGCCCAAGACCGTGAGGCTCCCGAGGTATCGAGTCAATCGGCGAGATATTTTTCTTCTGCTCTTTGGTTGTAGAGTTCGCGGCGGAATCTGTGATTGTCTCAGTTGTTGCGCAACCAACACTCAGGCTCGAAACTAAGAATAGAGTCGAGCAGATTCTTATAACTGTTCTAGATAGCCTCATGGCGGCGTTCTAGCAGGTCTTTACGATGATGTATAGACTTTCTCTTTATCAAGTAAGTATCTAACAACGTTAAGAATATTCTATCCTCAACAATCCCCGCCATCATTCTGAAATGCTGAGCAGTTCAGGTAAATGGCCTGACCGGTTGCTTCGTACACATAGTTACCAGCATCGCAGTAACCATCGCCAAGCCATGCCTTCGGTGCACATTGATTGCGGCAGTCTAGCATTTCGTTGGATGCGCAGCTTTGTCCCGCTGGCTGGCAATCGCCGCGGTCGTAGCTGAATTCTTCGCAGCTAAAGTTAATAGCCGTGCCGTTGTGGGAATAGGCACCATCATCGCAGTAACCATCCGCAAGCCAGTTGGTCGGTGCGCAGTTGCCATTGCAGTCAGCGGTTTCGCCGCTTGGGCAGCTGGTGGTTGTGCTGCTGTTGTTGTTATTTGAGTTGTCTTCAGGCTCTGGTTCTGGCTCAGGGTCTGGCTGCGACGGCTGACTAGGCGCTGTGCTTGAAGTCATATTCGGCGCACAATCAAAGTCGTTGCAGATGGTCTCGGGCGTACTTTGAAATTTCGCACGGGTACCTTCGCCCACTTCCATTAAAATACAGTGAATCGCACCAGCCCATGTAATGAGCTCCGTTGCGTCAATATCCACATGTTGCCAGTTAGGCATCACTTGCTGCCAAATCGCGAGCGCCTCATCTTGGAAGCGGTCATCATTACTGTAAACAGGAATGAGGTTTACGCCGTTGATGAACTGGCTGTTTACGTAAGTACGGAAGTTGTTGTCGCTGTTGGCTGGCATAGGCATACGAACCACGTTCAGGCTTGAGCCATCCATCAGAGTCACGTTGTTTAAGACAGCAGCATTGTTGTCGAGGATATCAGCGTTGACGGCATCGATGGTTCCTCGGCGGCTGTCGCTTTGGCTCTTACGGTATTGGCCTAGGACCATGGTGTTTTTATTGGCAAGCTTGGCAAACATATCGATGTGTCCAGTACCTTCACCGTAGAGCGGCTGAAGAATAACAAGCTGCTCACATCCAAGGTAGCGCTTAAAATAAGTACGAACTTGACCTTCGGATGCACCAGACATTTCCGCGGTTGCACTGAGAAGAACCGTGCTGGCGTAGCAGGTGCCAGCGCCATCGCTTACGAAGTTGCCGCCTTCAAAATCAACAGGCATACGAAAATTGTTGATGTCCCACTTTTGCGCGAGAAGTGCGGGGAAGGCATCATCATAGAGACGGCCAGGATAGTATCGCACATCAACGAATCCCATTTTGCCATTTTGCTCAACGGTCATAGGACCGTAATCGCGCATCCACAAAGTTTGAACAGGCAGCTGAATCGTGGTCACGCCATTGATGGACACGCCGCGGCTTTGCATTTGGTATTTAAAGTCGTTGAGCGACTGATTGCTATCGTAGGCCACGGTCACATCGGTGGTGACTTTTGCGCTGCGAATGATTCCGGCAACAACGTCGGCAAAGTTACCAGTCCAGGCTAAAAGAAGCGCTTGTTTGTTTTCCCATTCACCAGGTGTACGAACAGTGTTGGTCGGCGGCGCGGTAATCGCGAATGTTCCGGGGTAGTTGAACCGCTGGTCGTTGCTCCAAGCAAAGGTATTGTCCACGGGCATCACCGGGACCATGGGCTTTGGGTAAACCGATTGTTCTTCTCGTTCGGGAGCGACGTCGTCACTTGTGCCTGTGAGCAATTCTTTGGCAGGCTGGCTCGGATTTTTCTGAGGCAAATCGCCGCAGCCGATAAGTGACAAGAAACCGATAGATACAAACAAGCACAGCGTGTTTTTCACGACACTCTCCTCGGAAACATTTGGTCGGGATATCTCCCGAAAACGGTATTTTTAGAATTGGGCGACTTTCCCCTACATAGGATTTGCCGAGTTGTATAGAGGGAAAATACGATGAAAAATCGGGTAGATCGTGACAACTTGGTTAACTATCTGTCGAAACTTAGAAAAGTCAGGCGGATTGATATGTTTAGGCTCATGCCCTTCTGTTTAACCCGGCTCTGATCTAAGCTTTTGACTTGGAGGAAATCATGGCACCTGCTCCCATCAATCGCCCACCGGGCCCTATTTTACCGGGACTTCCTCGTGCGGATTCCGCACCGGCGACCCCGGCCTCCGCTCCTGGCCATATTCCGCCAGCCTCAACATTGGATCGCTTAGAGCGTACCGGTTCAAACCCAGCTCTGCGAGATATTGCAAGCAGCGGACCGGCCGGCATGGCCAGAGTCCAAGGCTCTGTGACCACACCGGCCGTGGTGATGGATCCGGTTCAGCTCATGGGCCAGATGAAAAAGTGCGATCTTTCGGTGAAGTTGCCTCTCAAGCACACGGCGGATTTGGGCCGTTGGCTTAGCGTTCGCGAAGGCACCCAGGCCATGCTGCACTTGGCAGTAGCGGATGGAAAAATCGATTTTAAAAATACGAAATTCGAAATCAAAGACGAAGATGGCAAAGACTACTCTCTCGATGGCCCGCTATGGCTCGATCCTGAAAGCGTTTACATCGATGACGATGGACAGCTGCGCGCCAAGATGCCCTGTTTTCCAGATCCTAATATTACGAAGCAACTTCTAGGCCCTGATGCAAAGCGAGTACCGGACGACCCCGGCGAGTTTTTGCAAAGAATCACCCAAGGAAAAGACGTTGCCTTTGAGGTGATGCCGTCAAACCGCGTTGGCGGAGCGGCTAATGTGGGCGGCGCAGCGGCGATGGAATCCACCTCGTCCTCTGTGGAGGACTCCAACGAGCCAAACCCGCTTGAAGCGTTTACCGATCTGCAGGGCGTGAACTTCGACTTCAGCGGTGAACTCAAGGCCGGGCCTTTAAAGCTTGGGCCTGGTGCGCTTTTGAACCTTCGTGAAGGCACCTCCGTACAGGCCTCCGGTACTTTGGGGGATATGCGTGTTTCGATGGAAGCACCGGTTAAATCGATGCAGCTTTCTCAGGGAGATACCCGGATTCAAAGCGGTAATGGCACCGTGAAAATGGATGTACATTTTACGAGCAATGCTGAGGAAGAAGTGGGCATTGATCTGCAGATGCATGCCTTCGAACTGGCAAACTTCCAAATGCAGGCCGCTGCGTCTCAAGGCGCCAAGCATCAGATTGGCATCGGCAAGCTCGATATCGAAAACGAAGCGGGTCAGCCTCTGATTACGATGAGGAGTGAGCCGGGCGCAGAAAACCATCTCTCAGTGGATATCGACCGAATCGGTGTTGAAGATCTCACGGGTAAAATGGTCGTGGATGATACCCGGGGCGAACAAGTAGAGCTTAAGCTTGGTCGGCTTGCCGCAGGCTCCCAAGGGCCGATGAATGTGGAAGCAAGTTTAAAGCTTGATTCGAGCGAGGGAACGTTTTCGCTCGTAGCTCAAGCTGACGATGTGGCGGCTGAGGTTGGACGGCTCGGGTTACTTGATACCGGTCTGTTCGATCTCACTTTAGACAGTGGACGCATTTCAGGCAGCGGCAGTATTGGCGTCACCCAAAACCCGCAAGAGAGCCGCTTAACCATGAAAGCAGCTCCAGGCGAGCCATGGGCGATAGAAACTGATATCCATGATGCTCATCTTGGAATGGAGACCGAAGGCGCGAAGGTGCATGCCGATTTAAGTGCCGATACATTTGGCACCATTCACCTTCAAGAACTTGATATTTCACCCCACGCGCCGCCGGTCTTAGATGCTACCGCAGAGTTTAAAGTGGCGCTTGACGAGCTTACGATTCCGCTTGGCAAAGGCAATAAAGTCTCGCTTAAGAAAGGCACTGAGGGCACGCTGGTCATCTCTGAAATGTCGTGGAAAGAGGGAGATAAGTCTCCAGCGGTTGCGGCTGAACTTCGTCTCAATGTGGGAACGGATGCGCTCATGCGCCCGGGCGATATCCCAGGGCTCGAAGGTGCCCGCGTTGAGCTGGACGTAGACACCGGCGATAGTATTTTAGTCTTAAAGGCTCAGCTTAGCCGCGAAGGCGAGCTGGTTTTAGACTGCGGGTTTAG
>JABJBS010000138.1 GCA_018668695.1 Deltaproteobacteria bacterium | reverse complement strand
GGTGACGTGTGTAGCTTAGCCAACGGCGCTGAAAGCTGCGCCGGCGGAAGCTGCGTTCTCACCATCTGTGATTCCGGATACGACGATTGCAACAACAACGACGCGGACGGCTGTGAGACTGATATCTTTGACGACACATCCAACTGCGGTACTTGCGAAAATACGTGTACCAACGACCACGGATCTATGGTCTGCTCCAGTGGAACATGCGCGCCAAGCTGTGCCTCTGGATATGACAACTGCGATAGCAATGTGAACAACGGCTGTGAAACGCCGCTCAACTCACTCAGCAACTGCGGTGGTTGCAATGTAAGCTGCGCCCTTAACAATGCCACGGAAAGCTGTGGATCCGGCGTATGTGAACTTACGGCCTGCTCCAACAAGTACTGTAATGCTAACAATGTAACCGGAGATGGTTGCGAGTTTAATCTCGACACCAATCCAGGGTGCAGCGGCAGTGTGACCAACCTAGGCTCTGTAAATGGTGATATCAACGGCAGCACCATCACGGTCAGTGGAACTGGCGAGCGCTGGTACCGAGTCTATGTGGATGAAGACTCAAGCCTGATTTACGATATGCGTGTTCGAATCACCCTAACCCCTGCCGCGGGAACAGACTACGACCTAACTGTCCATAAGGGCAGTTGCTCCGGAAGTAGCCAGAGTTCATCGGCCAGTGGTTCAAGCTCTGATTCTGTAACCTTTAGCTGGGGAGACAGCTGGGGCTCGGGAGATGAAGAATGGATGTACATTCAGGTGAAAACCTATTCAGCCAACGTCTGTTCGAGTTACACATTATCGGTACAAGGTGATCCCTAGAGAGAGAATTCCTCAGGGCTCGCTAGAATCAAATGCAGGAGGTTAGTTTAAAACTTCTTCCGCACCATCGCTGGCCGGCTCATCCCAGTCACGCGTATTCGCAGTTGCCATCTCTACACCGAGCATGTCAGCTTTCTGCCCGGTAATTTTTTCGAATGCGGCACCCACGGTGCGGGCAAACTCAACGAAGCCCTCGTCTGTTAGCCGGTAAGACATATTGCCCATCTCTACAATCACGCTGCCGCACTTGCAGCTTTGCACACTGAAGTAACCACTGGCGTGAACGACGCGAGAACTCTTATTATTATGCTTGTGCATCTTCGTACTCTTTTCAGGCAGCTATTTTTTGAAGCTGTAGTTTGAGAATATCGCACCACTTTTCGAGGCGCTCATCGGTAAGTTCAGACTGACAATCTTGGTCGATTGCTAGGCCACAAAACTGGCCGTCAACAATGGCTTCAGAAGCGTCAAACTCATAGCCTTCAGTGGGCCAAAACCCGATGTTGCCTTCGGCCCCCCGCTCCACCATCTTCTTGTAGAGAATACCCATCCCATCTAGAAACGTATCGCCGTAACCGTATTGATCTCCGAGACCAAAGAGAGCGATCTTCTTACCACTGAGGTCTACCTTCTCGAGGTCCTCATAAAGGCAATACCAATCATCCTGAAGCTCTCCGATATGCCAAGTTGGAATTCCCACAATAAGAAACTCATAGGCCATTAAATCATTCACCGATGCTTGGGCTACGTCATGTACATCTGATTCATCAATATTGAGCTGGTCTTGGATTACTTCAGCCAACTCTTCTGTGTTGCCTGTGCAAGTACCGAAAAATAGTCCTGTCTTCATGTTTTCACCGTCATCTTATTCAAGCGCATTCGAGGAGCATGCGTTGAAGTTCGTCTTTAATTTCGCTTTTCACGAGGATGGCCAAACCCGCGATGACCAGGTCGTAAGAGCCGAGGTCATCTTCGGAGGAGATTGTGGAAATGTCTCGGATGGCACCATGCTCTAGGTTCAAACCACCACGGATTAGCTCGCCAATTTCATCAGCGTGGGCCTTATTGGCCCCATAAATAATCCCAATTTTCACAGTATTCTCCCTTGGGCCAATCCCGTTTTGTCATCAACAACATAATAATGAGAACTATTCTCATTGTCAACGTTAAAGGTATTAGACGGCGCCGCTCAGTTAAAGTTAAGAGCCTGTAATTGTTACGCAATTTCTAGAAAAGTTGACTATAGAAGGTGCATTTCTTGTAAAATCCGGGGTTGGCTTTGATGAAGATGCTCGTGGAAGAATCCCGTTGTGCTCATAGCCGGTCCATTGCGCCGAGATTTTGCCGCGCAACTAAGACACTTGGCCTTGATTTCAAACGGCTCTAACGCTCGAAAACTGATTGCCATATTCAATCCACTTCACATCACTTCCTGAACGAGTCCCTTTTTGAGAATCACTTAAAAAAACTCCGTGATTGAAGGCCGTTTAAGTGTTCGATGACAGCTTGTTTTTTTACTTTTTTATTGTCATGGTTAAGCCCCATTCTCGAAGTAAATGAAGGACCGATTATGCCTGTGAAGTATCTACAAAGTATTATGTATTGCGCTGCTTTGACGCTGCTTATGCCACAAGTTGGATGTGGAACCGACGAACCGCTCCCAGGCACCTCACCTACAGATACAAGCGACACAAGCCAAGACGACCCGGCAGATGAAGCCGACAGCTCCGACACGACAGACTCTACCGATGCTGCCGATACAACTGATGCAACCGACTCAAGTGAACCCGCACAAGACGACCCGGCAGACGCGGCCGACAGTTCCGACCCGACTGACTCTACGGACGTATCGGATGCAAGTGATGCAACCGACTCAAGTGAACCCGCACAAGACGACCCAGCAGATGCAGCGGATACTTCAGATCCAAGCGATGCATCAGACCCCACCAACAGCGGGAGTTACCAAGTCGATTTTTCAGTCAACATGAACTGCTCGGAGCTGGCCAGCTTTTCGGTTGTGTACGTCACAGGTCCCTTCGCCGACTGGTGCGGTGACTGCTATGCACTCAATGATGATGACGGTGATGGAATTTGGACAGCCAGTTACACCTTCGAAAATGAAACGGCGCTCGAATACAAATACAATGTCGACAATTGGGCGGCTCAAGAAGACCTGGTAGATGAGATGGTCGATGGCGCAAGCTGCGCTCCCGTGACCGACTATTTTGAATATGCCAACCGGAGCGTCACTTTATCTGCAAGCTCGGCTGTCGCGACGAGCGACGTCTACGGCACCTGTGAGAGTTGCACTTCTGAGCCCTCCACCACCACGCCTCGTCTTACTTTCCAGGTAAATATGGGCTCCACCTACTCCGGCGGTGTCACGGTTGGAAACAGTGTGGATGGCTGGAACGCGGCCGGAATGGTTCAACTCAACGATTCAGACAGCGATGGTATCTACATCGGATCGATGGAACTCGAGCCAGGAACCACCATCGAATACAGATTCATTCAAGGCTACGACGGAAGCGGTTCTTGGGAAGAAGTCCCTGCGGAATGTGGCCTCACAACCGGCGGATTCACCAACCGGGTATTCACCATGCCCGACACCCACGCAGTCTTACCCGTGGTTGCCTTTGGAAGCTGTAGCCCAGATGCTCCAGGCGACAATGGCAATGGCAGCAACCCCAACGATATCTGCTCAGCACAGCCCGGGCGGTCACCTGCCGTCAATATCGTGGGTCGTCAAATCCGCGTGGGTACTTCACCCCTTCATATGAAAGGCGTTGCGTGGTCTCCAATTCCCGTAGGACAAGGACCGAGCAATCACTTCGCCAGTGCCGTGGAGGCGGATGCGCAGCTGATGCAGGATGCCGGTATCAATGTGGTACGAACATACGGCGCTATCTTAGATGAAGCAGTACTGGATGAACTTTGGAGCCATGGTATCTATGTGGTGATGACCATCTACTACGGCTATACAGAGACCGTGGAGAGTACCATCGAAAAGGTATGTGCCATAAAACATCACCCAGCAGTTTTGAGCTGGTCTGTGGGCAACGAGTGGAACTATACCAACTTGGCTCAAGACAT
>JABJBS010000137.1 GCA_018668695.1 Deltaproteobacteria bacterium | reverse complement strand
CTTCAGGAGCAGTGGCTTCGCCTTCGGGAGCGGCTTCAGGGGCAGTGGCTTCACCTTCAGGAGCAGCTTCAGGAGCAGTGGCTTCACCTTCCGGAGCAGCTTCAGGAGCAGTGGCTTCGCCTTCGGGAGCGGCTTCAGGGGCAGTGGCTTCGCCTTCGGCCGCAGCTTCAGGGGCAGTGGCTTCGCCTTCGGGAGCGGGCTCTTCTGCTTCAACCACCGGCTCTGGTGCTGGTGGTGTGTAATTCGTTCCGTCCAGGCTTACTAGGCCAGGTGTCCCAAATGCGATGGGCTCAACATAGCGCTTGGCATCTTTTTGTAATGGCCACTCGCTCTTACGAAGCTCGTTCAATGCGACCAAAGTAGACTTCGTCCACTTGTTCGCAATTTGATACTCACGCGAACGTTCAATGACTGACTCGTATTGCTGTACCGCTGCATCTTCGAGAGCAACTGCTTGTTCCTCAAGTAAGACTTTTCGCTCGTCGCAAAGGTCTTCAACGTAGAGGTCCATGTCCTTGGCCAATTTCTTGTACTCAGGAGGACATTCCGAATCAAACATCTGCTTCATCAAGAGCTGATAGAGATTCGCCTGACGGTAAAGTGCTGCCAACATCCATTCAACTTGTTTGAAGCGTAGGATGCCTTTGTAACTCTTACCCAAGTCTTTGATAGACTCCATTTGTTCAAGCAGGGCTTTTTGCTGAACTTCATCACTGCCCTTAAGCTCAAAACTGGCGAACTTGTCGTAGTCAGGCTCGAGTAACTTAAACTCGGCTTCTGCCGCATACAGAGCTGATTTATCCTCTGGTTTTGCGTTGTACTCTTCGATGATTGTTTCGTACTTTTCTCTGGCCTTCTTTAAGTCTCGTCGCTTACCCAGCTTCTCGTAGGTCTTCGCCATCCGTAAATGGGCTTCCAAGACGCGGTCGCGGTGAAGTTCGTTTTTCGCATAACGCTTGATGAAGTTAGCATACGTTGAGAGGACTCTCTTTGGATCATCCATCTTCTCGTAAACTTCACCAGCTCGGAAACAAACCTCAGGTGCGTCGTCTCGATCGGGAAAGACATCACAATACTTGAGGTACTGCCTAGCGGCCTTCTTGTATTGCTGCATCTGCTCCAAGGCGAAAGCTACGTTGTAAAAAGCATCCGCTCGGCTCTCCGAGTTTGGATAATCTTTAACCAACTTCTGGTAAGTTTTCAGGGCAGAGTCAAAGTCGAAGAAGTTCTGTGCGTTTACACCAACTCGGAATAATGAGGCATCAGCACGCGGCGACTGCGGGTACTCATCGACAATGCGCTGATACATTTTCATGGCAGAATCAAAGCGCTTGTTCTTCTCAAAAGAAACGGCGGCGTTGTTCAAAGCAGAATCGGCATTTGCGTACGTTGGGTTCTCGTCGACCAAGGCAACATAGAGAGCAGATGCATCATCATGCTTGTCGCTACCAGCGAGCTCTTGAGCAACCATAAACTGAGCACCCGTTCGATAGCCCTGGAGCGAGCTTAGAAGGTCAGGTAATTGAGCGAAATTCTCGTCGTCGATAACCTGCTTGGTGAACGCAACCACCGAGCTGTAATCACGTTTGGTCTGGTAAATATCAACGATCGATTCAACTGAAAAGCTAGCGGTCTCATCGTTGGTTGGATACTTCAACAAGACGTCTTGGAAGCGGGTGAGTGCTTCATCGAGGTGGTCGTAGCCAAGATTAATTTGTGCTGATTTGTAGAGGAAACCGGCCAGGTTCTCATCATCTGGCTTCATACGGCCAAGCGCATCGGTTGCTGAAATCAGGTTGGCGTAACGTTCCGGGATAGGCTGCGGAACAATTTCGACGCCTTCTTCACGTTCAGCACTTGTCTTGATGGTGAACTCTTCAAAATCACCGCGCATGACAGCTACTTTGATGCCATTTTCATAGGCAAACACTGCGTTGGAAGCAGAATCTATAACAAAGTCATCGTTCATACCGCTGTCACGTACTCGTTCAAAGTAGGTAACGGCTTCGTCGAATGCCTGAGAATAGTAGAGGGTATCCGCCAAGTAATAAGTTAACTCATAAAGCTGCTTATCGTGTGGGTAACGGCCTAGGTAATCGCTGTAACCTTCCGAGGCACGTCGATAGGTTTCGGTTGCCAATTCGAAATCGCCCGAATCTTCATACGCCTGTGCTTGCTCGTGGTAGAAAACAGCCGCAGCGTAAAGTGAACGACGAGATAGATCTTCGGCATAAATAAGGGCATCAAGATTGTCTTTATTGGTCTCAAACCATGCGCCGCCTGGGCTGAAGTTTGCCGTAAGAACATCACGTGCCTTCGCAAGACCTTCAAAGTTTCGCTGCCGCTCAAAAGCAGTCATGATTTGCTCTTGAACTTTAGGAGCCTCTGGATGGTCTGGGTAACGATTTTGAATGATTTCAAAAACCTCAACGGCTTTATCAAATAGCGTTTGGTCGAAATACACACTGCCAAGTGCAGAAAAAAGGTCTCGGTTATATGGCTTATCATCACGGCCATCGATCAGAGAGAGCATTTTTTCTAGACCGCCCCAGGTCTCATCGGCGTAGGCAATCGCTACGTATTGCTTGGATTCTTTCAGGAGTTCGCTACCGCGTTCCGCACCTTCAGCAGCGGTCTTCACGTTGAAGTCGAGTAACTCAAGAAAGTAAGAAACGCTCTTATCGAACTCCTGCGGTGAGTCGATTGGATCGGCTAACCGAAAGTGGGTCCACGCCAGTTTATAGAGTGCTTTGTCATAAAAAGCGGAGTCGTAGTGCGGCAAGACCTTTTGGAACGAATCACGAGCTTGTTCTAGGTCGCTTCCACCGAAATGGTACTCACCAATTCGCATCCAAACTTCTGGGCTAAATTGGCTGTTTGGAACCTGAGCAACGAGATCCTCAAAAATATTTAAAGAACCATCTTCCTCACCCTGCTCTCCCAGGCAATAGCCCAGCAGATAATACGCGCCGTCTACAAGTCGGTAATCAGGGTATTCCGTTATCAGTCGCTGCATCATAGCGATGGTCGGCTGAAACTCGTATCCAGGTAGCTCGGGTTCTTCCACGCCAGAATCAGGGTCCCAGCTTTCCAGGGCAACTTCAAAATCATCGTTGGCTTGGAGATATTCGTCGTATGATCGCTCGTAATAAAGCTCGCTCAAGCGAAACATTGCATCGGCTGTATAGGCATCACCGTCGGGGTGACTCTTAACAAACTTCTCGAATTGTTCGATTGCTTGGAGTCGGTTCAGCCGTTGCTCTTCTTCAAGCTGCACCACCGCGTCTTCGTAGTAATCGACAAGTAAGTTTCTTTTCTTGCTGAACTTATATTCAATGAGCTGTCGAGCGGAACTTCTATATGACTCGGCAGAATCCGAGAAACGGCGAACTAAATCCTCAAGCGCTTTAAGTTCGGCTTTTTCAGCTTCGGTATAGTTTGCCTCGGGAGCCTGAAGTCCGGGCCCCAAAAGTGGAGAGCCATTGTCTTCGGCTTTTGTTTTCTTCACAGCAGTCGGCGCGTTTTCCTGCGCAAGAGCACCACCGGCCCAGATTCCCATCGCTAAAGATGCGGCCACACAGGCCCCTATCAATCCTCGTGCGTTCATCATTCCTCAAGAACCGACTTGAACTGCTCATCGAGTTGCTTCAACTCACGTCGCTGTTCTGCCAATTTTGTTTCGATGTCTTTGGTTTGGAGTTCCTTGAGTTGCCATGCAACATCCAAGATCCCAACATCACCTCGCATCACGATATTTTGAAAGCGCTTTTGAACCGCGGCAATCGAAACTGCGGCGATTTCACCCACAAGACGCTTTGCATTGCCTCGTGCGAGCGTAAGAGCCTTATATTGGTCGCTGATAGCTCGTTGCTCACGCGCCAGCTGTACCTTCATTTCACGGGCTTTGGTTCCGCCAGCTTCCTTCAGGTAGGTCTTAAATTTTAATAACTGGTCGTTTAACCTGGCCGCATCCGAGCGAGATTTCTCGATCGCCAGCACCAGAGCTAAACCGGAGTCTTCACCGTTAACTCCTGAGTTCATCAGCAAATCACGTTCACGTTCGAAGGTCTGTTGGTACCGAATATCCAGTTCGTCTTCTTCAGCCTTAAGAGCCAGCATCACAACATCGATGACTTCATCTCGTACAACTTCCTTTTCGAAACCATCTTGGCTGCTTAAAAGTTGTTCAATGACTGAAGCAACCTCATCTAAGCGCACTCGAAAATCCGAATTGGCCGCTTTATCGGCGACAAATTCAGGGTTGTTTTTGATCCACTTACGAATCCGCGCGACTTCGCGCTTTTGATCCATGAGCGTCCAACGAAACTTGTAAACTTGTTGCCGTGCATCTTTTAGCCGAGCTTGGACACCTGCTTTTTTCGCGTCAATCAACTTACGTTCGGCGATTAGGTCCTTCATCTCGTTAGATACGCGCATTGTCGAACCAGTATTTTCGGCTCCTGCTATATTCTTTCCAACGAGGTACATTTGACCAACTGAAAGAATTTCTCGCTCACGAGCGAGAGTCGCTTCATAACGAGCACGAAGTTCATCTTCTTCCACAGCCTCTGCCGTGGTTACCGAAACCAGGGTTTGCTCACGCTTGATGTCCTGAACCAAACCCTTTTGAAGGGTTTCCATTTCGAGGATTTGCTGATCAATTTGCTGAACACGACTTCTGAAGATGGCTTCATCCTCGAATGGAAGGCTGTCTGGGTTCGCATTGAGCCAGCGTCTTAGACCAACAAGCTCACGTCGTTGCTCTTCCAATGACCATTGAAGACGAAACGCTTCTTTTTGAACACCTTTCATGCGCACACGCATTCGGCCTGCACGGCTCTCGTAGTCTTCCTGGCTCTTCGGTAGGTTTTGGTAGTCTGGCTCTAACCGTTCCCGCTCGGCCAAGATAAGCTCAAGCTCTTTTCGGCGTTCTGGAGAAAGATGTTCGAGTACCAAGCGGCGTTCAACTTCAAGCAATCGCTTTGTGACGGTCACCAGGCTGTTCTCAAGCTCCATAGTTCGAGCACGAGCAGGCTGAAGCCCTGGAAAAAATGCCGCGTTCTCGTCGTCAGAGAGCATTTTGAGCATGTTCTCTACGATTTCACTCGATTCGTTAACCATCTTCTCGGCGTCGTCGAGGTCGCTCACCACAGCCATTGCTTCTTGTAAGTGTTGCTCTTCGCTTGCCCATTCTAGGGCCATTTCTGGAATATAACCGCTTCCGGTTTCACTCTTCACAGCAAGCTCTTCATAGTATTCGACGGGATCAACCATCTTATTCTGAACCATAGTGAGGTCATCACGAATCGGGCTGTACTTGTCAGTTACCTGAGAGAACACATCCAAGGCTTCATTAAAGCGGCCCAACCAGATGTAGATATTGCCCATAAGGATTCGGGCTTCGGCGGCAATCCGTGCATCAGATACAGACACCAAGAGTATTTCGATGGTGTTAAGTGCTCTACGGTATTCAGCGACCCGTTCTTCCATAGTCTCTGCCCTGGAAGCGGCTTCCACATACGCCCAAGTGACTTCATACATAGCCTCTTCGAAGTAAGGGCTATTTCGTGCAATGAATTGATAGCTGTCTTTGGATTCGGTCAGCATACCTGTTTCCAACAAGATACGTGCCCGGTTCATCGCCGCTAAATCTTTAATATCGGCAGCATCTGGGAAGGTATCCGCGATTCTTGTTAGCTCCTCGAATACCTGAGCGGCTTCCATCATCAATTCAGGTTTTTGCTGTGCTCGAGATAGCTCAATCAAAGCAACACCGTAAAAATATCGAATCTTAGGGTACAAGAAGTGCTTCGGGTCAACGCTGTTGACCATATCCGGTACAAGTTCCGGCTTATTTTGCTTCAGGAGGCTTTTGACCGTGCTGTAAACAACTGCAGGGGCCAAGTTGCCCTGGTTTCGCAAGAGGTCAAAATACTTTTCAAGGCCTTCCCACTGGTGGCGCATATCCGCAATCTCAACGAGGCGGCGAATAGAGTCGATCAGAAAGGTTTTATCGCCGCGCTCAATCAATTCGCCGAAGTAACGTTTAGCCGCTACGAAATTTCCAGTTTGGAACTGTGATTCGGCCATGTAGTAAAGAGCCTTGGGGTAACCCTGCTCATTTCGGTTCATCGGGTCATTGACGAGTCCATGAAGAGCAAAACAAGAGCGTTGATAATCTTTCAGCAGAAAGAGGACTTCACTATCTGTGAGCCGTTCTGCAAAGATCTTGTCACCCTTGAAAATCTTTACATTTGTATAGTCGGTCGCAAGAGTCTTCATGCTCAAGCCCAAAGCAAGAATTTGATTTTGGACTATTTGAAATTCGACTTCGGGTGATGGCCGAGTATCTACAATCTCAGAATCGCTGGATTCTTCGTCAGCCGCCCTGAGGTTTCCCGGTCCAAGTAATAACCCACAGGCTATCACCCAAACCCAATGTGTCGTGCGAAGCGATGGCATGCAGCTTTTCATCCCCGTACCAATGGTGAATCAGACCCAATTACTGGTTCGCTGATTCATCTTCGTTCGTAGCGTCTTCTTTGCGGAAGGCTCGCGTTGTTTCGATGTCGTAGCGAACGGTAGGTCGCTCGGTCAGCTCAGTTGTGATTCCACCCTTTTCAAAACCGACAACGCGGACCGAAGTAATCCGGCCTTCTTCGGCCGTAAAGGTGTAACTGGACTTAATTTTGAACTTGTAATCGTTTAAGTACGAGAAAATACCGAATCCGTTACCGCGGTATTCCAGATAAACTGAAATCTGGTGGTTACCAGGAGCGACGGTTCCGTTGAAGATCTCGATTTCATCGGCATCTGCGAGTTCACCTTCGCCGCTGTCACGTCGGTTGAAGATTGGCGTTCCGTCGAGTGAATACTGAGCACGCGCCAAGCTAAACGAAGCGCCCATCTCGTTGCGGTGGACTACTTTGGCCTTCGCGCCAGAAATTGTTCCGTGAAGAACCACCTCTTGCAGCTGAATGAGGCGAGCTTTACTCTGGAAGATTTTCTCTTTGAGATCGTTTACCCGCTCTTCGATGTCTCGAAGTTTCAGGTTATATGCTGGTTTGTCACCGGAGACCCCAGTTGTTTGCGCAGAGACAGGGGCCGCAAGACTCAAAACGGTGACTAAAATCGCCAATATCCCAAACCGAATACTATGCATTTTCATGGACTTATCCAAAAGTGCAGTTAAGCACCCATTCAACGAACAATTTCCTTATCCAAACCCTTGTGGCTCGAATATTTAATCATCCGCATATCAATTCCCGCCTAGGTTAACTCTGCCAGCCACTGAGGTCAAATCGATGCAAAAAATACCTATAATAATAATGAGTTATGCTCATTTAAGGATCGCGTATTCGGAGCGAATCCTTCAACCGCCCTTTTTGAGCTCGATCAGAACCTTACGGGCGATACCTTTGAGGGTATCAAAGACCCCTTCACCGGTGCTTGCTTGAGCCTCAAACTGAGGAACTCCGTTGGGGTTGAACATCTCTTTGAGCTCTTCCACAGACAGAATATTCGCCAAATCTCGTTTGTTATATTGAAGAACGAACGGAAGCGTCGCCAAGTCGTAGCCTTGCTCAATCAAATTTTCCTCAAGGTTCTCAAGTGACTCAAGATTTGCTTCCATTCGGTCAATTTGGCTATCGACCACAAAAACAACACCATCCACACCTTTGAGAATGAGTTTTCGGCTCGCATCGTAAAATACCTGACCAGGCGTCGTATAAAGGTGAAAACGGGTCTTGAATCCGCGGATCTCACCTAACGCCAAAGGAAGAAAGTCGAAAAAGAGGGTTCGCTCGGTCTCGGTGGCCAGGGAAATCATCTTTCCGCGAGCATTGGGGTTCGTGCGATTGTAGATATATTGAAGGTTCGTGGTCTTCCCGCACAAACCAGGCCCGTAATAGACGATCTTGCAGTTGATCTCTTTGGCGCTGTAATTAATGAAAGACATAACTTACCTGCGGCTCCCGCCTACTTAAAAAGATTATCGATCTCAGCATCAGTCACACCGGCCAGCGGTGACTGGGGAGTACTTTTTTCTGAACGCGTTTGCATAGCCTCAAAAACGCCATTCAAAAGTACTGTTGTTTGTTTAACACGTAATCGAACCAAGCCTAAGCTACTTCGCCTATCAAACATCACAACCAAAATGGCCCGCTGCCCAACAATCGATAAATGAAGATGGTCTTTTTCGCCCTCATGAAAAATGTTGGGAAACTCTTTCTCCCCCATAAGCCGAGCCAAACCACTTGTAGCCGCCATATTACCTGCAGTCAGCGACGCCAGTGAGGTTAAGTCGAGATGCTCAACTTCGCCGTGGCTGGTGATAAACTGACCATTTCGGTCCACCAACATCACCGCACGTGCATTTGCGGAACGTTGCAAAGCACCACAAAGCTCAGAAATTTCCTGATGCTCCTCTTCGTGCATGCTGGTTGAGCGCAAAGCCAAAATTCCTCATCTCCTGCGACTGTGACCTATGGGTTTATCCAACGCGATCTTAGGAATTTGACTGTACAAATAAGAACGCCCGGGCGCAACAAAGCCACCAGTTGGTTACGAATCAAAACTTTGGCGAGCGCTCAACGCACGGCCAAGTGTGGCGTGGTCCAAATACTCGAGTTCTCCACCCAGCGGTACACCACTGGCCAGTCTTGTGACTTGTACTTCACTGCCTCTGAGCAATCGGGCGATGTACAAAGCGGTTGCGTCTCCCTCAACCGTTGCATTCGTTGCAAGAATGACCTCGCTGTAGCCCACCTGGTCAACACGCTCTAGAATATCTCGCAGCTTGAGTTCTTCCGGGCCGACTCCATCTAAAGGTGCCAGCGAGCCATGTAGAACGTGGTAATGCCCGCGAAACACGCCACAACTTTCCACTGCTCGTAAATCAGCCACGCCCTCAACCACACAAAGGACTCTCGGATCCCGACGGGCATCTGAGCAAATCGGACATTTCTCTGCCGTGCATAAGTTTTGGCAATCATCGCAAAGGCGCACCTGCTCAACAACATCAACCAAAGCTCCCGCTAAATCACGGGCCAAGGGTGGCAAATCAAAACGTGATGAGTCCCGAGCTTGCTTCAAAACGAAAAAAGCTAAGCGCGCGGCGGTGCGTTCACCGATACCCGGTAAACGACCAAGCTCTAGAATCAATTTCTCAATGGGATCTGGTTGCGACACAAACGTACCTACTTGTTAGGAATACCAAATTGCGAAAGGTCGATCCCCATATCTGAGGCCATAGAGCCTGCTTGATTTTGCATCAACTCTGAGATCTTTGAAGAAGCCTGATTGGTCGCGGCGCGAACCAAATCTTCCACAAACGCAGCTTGGTCTGGCGTAAGAATCGCTGGGTCCATTACCACTTTTTCCACTTCGTGACGCCCATTCATGGTGACCTTCACCATGCCACCACCAGCTTCGCCATCAGCTTTTACATTGGCAGCTTCTTTTTGTGCTTTTTCCATCTGGCCACGCATCTGCTCAGCCATTTCCATGATTTTACTTAGGTCCATGTTTCACTCCCGACGTCACGCCTTTTCCAACAAAAGAACAACGTTTTCTATTAACAATGATTCTAGGATTCTGATTTCAAAACCACAACCGATTTAATTTTCCCGCCAAGTATAGAGACTGCATCCAACACCCGTGGGTCAGAACGTGTTTCTTTTTCAATTGTTGAGATCTCTTCCTTGAGTTCCGCCTCTTTAAGCTGCGCAAGGGATGGATGGTCGGTAGCTTCAGCTGAGCTAAGTCGGCGTAATTTTACGGTCGTCTGAAAATTGAAATGCTTACAAATAAAGGTCTGAATAAACACAAAGTTTTCACTTTGGCGTGCGCCCTCATTGAAAAAGTTTTCTGACTCATCAAAACCCAACACTGTTTGTTGTTTCTCAAATTGAATCAGCCGTGCATGTTCAAGGATTGAGGCGACAAACGGGTTTTCTTGTAGAATAGATGAAACCAACGTTTGCCATTGCGCATACATTTCTTTTTGCTCTGGCTGGATACAAACACCGGCTGAGCACCCAGGTTCCGGATTCGGGATTTGTGATTCGGGAGCCTGAGAGTTCTCATCATCCGCCAAAGCTTCCGCTTCGGCTTCAGCGATCGGCTCCGCAGGAGGTGCCGCTTGCAACTCTTCCCTGGGAACTGGCATCGGCGGTTGCTCCTCAACTCGCTGTTTTGGCGCAGCTGCAGGGCTTTGATTTTGCGGTTCTGGCGCAGGAGGCTTCGTGGTTTGTGGTTGCGGCTTCGATGCGGGTACAGATTCGGGCTTCGGTTCAGGCTTCGCTAGCTGTTCTATCGCTGGCGCTGCTAATGTGACCTTCTCAGATTTCGATGCGGGATGCGCCGATTGCGCTTTAGGCTTTCCCGGCGAGCCTGGGCCCCCACCTTCAAGCAGTTTATCAACACGGTCAAGCAGGTCCTGCACACGTGTTGCGGGTTCCACCTCTAGAACTCTCAGAAGTCCCATTTCGAGACTAACCCGTTGAAAGGATGAATGGGTTACAGTTCCAGCCATGTCCACGATGATGGCAAACATTCGATGTAACTGTCCGACGGTACACATGTCAGCTTGCTTGGAAAGATTCTCAAGCTCGCCTGGTGAGCGATCAGCGAGTACTTTTTTCACATCTTGAGCTGACTTAAACACCATTAAATCGCGCACATGCTCGACCAGCAACGTACAAACATCAGCTAAGTCGTGGCCACGCGTATCGAGGTTATCAACGCCAGCGAGCACCGTGTCTGCATTTTTTTCCAAAAGCGCTTGGAAGAGTTCGAAAATGGTTTGGCGATCTACGATACCCAAAGCATCAATGACTGCAGCGTCGTCGGCCACTCCCCCGGTGAAGCTCAAGACTTGGTCCAATAAGCTCATCGCATCGCGAACCGAGCCTTCGGCTTCTCTGACCACCGCGTGGATGGCTTGAGGTCCAAGTTCGAGCGCCTCTTTTTCCAAAACATTTTTCAAGTGATTCGTTAGTTGTCCCACCGAAACCTTGCGGAAATCAAAGCGCTGGCAACGACTTAAAATCGTCACCGGAATCTTCTGCGGCTCTGTCGTCGCAAACATAAACTTTACGTGGGGTGGTGGTTCTTCGAGAATTTTAAGCAACGCATTGAACGCGCCCTTCGAAAGCATGTGCACTTCATCAATAATGTAGATCTTGTAACGGGCGCGGCTCGGTAGGTAGCGCGCGTTATCAATAAGCTCACGGATATTGTCGACGCCGTTATTCGACGCTCCATCAATCTCTCGTAAATCGGGACAAGACCCCGCTGCAATCTCTGCACAGATTGGATCATCGCTCGACGGCTCGAGGCTCGGTCCGGCCTCAGCATTAAGCGCCGCCGCCAAAATACGAGCTGTTGTCGTTTTTCCAACACCGCGCGCACCTGTAAACAAAAAGGCGTGGTGCACTCGGTCCATTTTAATTGAGTTTTGCAGCGTACGAACGACGTGCTCTTGACCCACAATGTCGGCAAAAGTCTGAGGACGGTACTTACGAGCTAAAGCAAGATAAGACACGTTGTGGCCCCCAAGAAAAGTAGATGGTTATGCAATATGCGAATGGCGGAGCGAGAGGGATTCGAACCCTCGGTACCTTGCGGTACACACGATTTCCAATCGTGCACCTTCGGCCACTCGGTCACCGCTCCAGGTGACGGCCCGGCTACTCGGCACCCCGACATCTTCGCTACCGTTGCTTCCTTCCGGACCTGGCGGATTTTACGAAGAGCGGCCACCGAGACCGGACCATCATAAACAGACGCATATTGCGTGAATCAAATTGTCATTCTCAACACTCAGCACATTAAGCACTAAGTGAGTTGGCTTGACTAACTCAAAACCACCTCGAAGATCCAGCCTCAAAAATCAGGCCGGGACGGGTGTCTAATTCAACCAGACTAGAAAAACAAGCGTAGAGAGCGGAGTTAGGGGTCTTTTCGTTTAGCGCGCAGGTCCTTAAAAAACTTAGACAATATCTGCGAACACGGCTCTTTCAGAATTCCCCGGACCACTTCAGGGCGATGATTGAGCCGTTCATCCTCCACGATATTAAAAATTGTCCCGCACGCGCCCGCCCTTGGATCGCCCGCACCGTAAACAATTCGATCGAGTCGACTGTTCACAATGGCTCCGGCACACATCGGGCATGGCTCCAATGTGACGTACAATGTGCACTCGATCAGCCTCCAGCGGCCGAGCTCTTCGGCTGCCTTTCCAATGGCTAATAATTCAGCGTGAGCCAATGGATCTTTGTTTAATTCCCGTAGGTTATGAGCTTTTGCAATGACTTTCCCCTCGTGAATCACGAGGGCACCTACCGGTACTTCACCCTTGTCTGCGGCCAACTGAGCTTCCTCAAGGGCCTGGCCCATCCAATGTTCATCATCTTGATACTGCTCGGCCATGGAGAGCTCCTGGGTTATCAACAAGTGGCTATCTTCTCAGCTTGGATTATACTCGTTCTTAAGATGTCGCAACGTACGCTCATCATGGCTTGCCTCCTACTGGGTGGTTGTAGCCATGCCGTCGAAAAAATGCCGTGGCCAGCACCAATAGACGCGCCTCAGGGCGGCACCATGTTGCCCCAGCCCACACCTGTTCTCGAATCGGCGGCAGATAGTAAAAACGGGACGGTTACGGAAGATCCTTCAACCCCGACCAAAACCCGACAAGATCCAAGCTGGGTAACTCCACAATGGGTTCGCTTCCATCCCAAACGCAATCTAAAACCAACTTCAATCAGCCTCGATTGGCCGTTGGCCGCCACCGGCATCACCAGCCTCTACGGACCCCGCCCCGATCCATTGGAGAAACGTCCCGGCTTTCACTACGGCGTTGATATGTCGGCAGAGTATGGCACGGTCGTCCAAAGCACCGCCGCAGGGCGCGTCATCTTAGCGGGTTGGAATGGTGGACATGGGCGCCGGGTGGTTATCCAACACATCGCCGGTTACCGTACAAGCTACAGCCATCTCTCTCAGGTTACTGTGGTTCAAGGCAGCTGGATTGAGTCGGGGCATTCTATTGGACGCGTGGGCAACAGCGGCCGCAGTACTGGTCCTCACTTACACCTTGAGGTCACCCGGTTTGGCGAACACCTAGATCCCTTAGACCTTCTGGGAACCAAGCTCTCTACAGATTAAAGCAGCGCGCATCTTCATCATCAACGCGGCTTCTTTTTCCCAGCAATGCGCTGAGCTTGTTTCGCGACGGCTTGAGGGACACCTTTAGATTTGGCCAAGTTCTTAATATCTGCTGCCCGCAACAAGTTTAGAAAACGCATCGCCAGGGCAAGAGGTGTCTTGGGGTTATAAACCAAGGCCAGCTTCACGGGATAAGGACGAACCATTTCTCGACTATTACTGATGATACGAATCACCTCGTCGCATAAACTTCTGTTTTGGGCCGCAGATAATACTTCCGCTTCAGATAGACGCGGGTTTCGTACTGCAGCTGATGCAACAACTCGGTTCGAATCACGGATCAAAATCATGCGTGCTTCGCGGTTACCCTTGAGAGCCAAAGCGACCTTTTGGGCCGCGGTCAACTGAGCCACCAGCTTGAGCATTGGAACACGGCGGCCATCATCATCTTCTTCAACAGCCCCATCGTCCTCTGTAAAATCGCCCATCTCTGAAGGCAATTCGACAAGCTCAGCAAAGTGCTCCATTTCGTTGGCGGAAAGACGACCCATAGCCTGGGCAAACTCGGCCATCTCATCGTAAATCACACCAGAGCGCACCAAAAAGTCGAACATCCGGTCAAGGCTGGCTCTCGAAACCGAACCATTGGTACGAATTTGAGACACTATTTGCTCAGAACGAAGGCAACGTTCCTGGTTACCCAATACAATCTCTGCAAGAGGTTCAGATAATTCGGACGCTACGCCAGCAATGACTTCATCGCCGGTATTCTGATTCAGGAGAATCTTCTCGAGAAGTCCCTCTCGGTTTTTGAGGTGCGGCGTTGCTATCGCCAGTGCCAAAGGTGGTAACTCTCCTTCGAGAGCAGGCGCCAGTAAGTCATCGGGCAATTTGCCAAGGCTTGCAGCCGCCGAGGCTGATAACTTTTCGTCGCTGTCGATTGAAAGTCCGCAGAGGACAATTAAGAGCTCTCGAGGTGGCAAAGGCGCCATACCTCGTGCAGCCATCATTCGGGCTGGACCGCCAGAAGGAGCTAAGTGCTTGTGATATTGTTCTCCAAGACTCTCAAGCAGTTCGCTTTGGCTCATCGACCAGCACCCCCACGGTTACGTTCACTGATTAGGCGCAGGCCTGAAAGCGTCAAAAACTCATCAACTTCTTCAATTGATTGAGAGTGGCCAGCAATTAAGCGGGCAACGCCGCCGGTGGCGATGACTCTAAGCGGAAACTTAAGCTCTTTTCGCATCCTAGCAATCATACCATCAACCAGACCCATATACCCATAAAGAATTCCGGCCTGCATACTCGTCACCGTGGTCTTTCCAATAGCCGACGGCGGAAGCTCCAGCGCTACCCGCGGCAGCTTCGATGCATTTTGATAGAGTGCTTCGGTTGAAATATGAACGCCCGGGGCGATGGCTCCTCCGAGATATTCACCTTTGGGGGAGACCACATCAAAGGTAGTGGCAGTACCAAAATCAACAATTATCACGCCGTGATCGCTGGTACCCGCGTTTTTATAACGCTCAAAACCCGCTACACCATTCACGATTCTGTCGGCCCCTACTTCGCGCGGGTTGTCGTATAAAATGGGCATACCTGTTTTGATACCTGGCCCGACAATAACCGGCTCTAATTTTAGGCGCTCACGGGCCATATCCCCGAAAACCCGGGTCAGCGGAGGAACGACGCTTGCCAAGACCACTTCGTCGATGGCTTCAATCGCAATACCGCGGTCGTGGAGGACTTCGCGCAGGAGGACGCCCACTTCATCATGGGTTCGGCTGGGCCCGCTGGAAAGGCGAAAGTGATGGCAAAGTCGTTCGCCTTCAAAAATACCAAAAACCGTCTGAGTGTTTCCTACATCTATTGCCAGTAACATACTCTTCTCCTACCTCGCCCTGAGCTGTTCACGCAAGCACAGCGTACTTGCTCGCCGGACAAGGCTCGACTATCAGATATTATGATCCGCAAGCCCTTATTCGCACTCCTGTTTAGCCTTGTGGGGCTAACCTCGCCAAGCCATCTCGAGGCTCGTACATTGGGTAAAATTTCAAAAGATCAAAAAAAGACCTTTTCAATTGCAATGAAAGCCATGCGAGGCGGCAATTACCCAAAGGCTCGTCAAAACTTTCAAACTCTACTCGGCTCAAATCCAGACTGGGGCCTCGTTCATCTCCAGCTAGGGCAAATGGCACTTAATACTGACTCAAACTCCAAACGGGCAATCAGCCACCTCTCCAAGGCCACCCGGTTGATTCCCACAAACCCCAGAGCACAGCATCAACTTGGCCTCGCATACCAGCTTGGCGGTAACTGCTTAAAAGCACTCGATGCATTCAACAGCGCCATCGAACTGCGCGCCAGCTACCTCAATGCCTATATCTCCAAGGCGCAATGCCAAGAGCAAAAGGGGCAAACCGGTCAAGCGATCAAGACACTTGAGACCGTGTTGGCGATGAAGAATAAACACGAGGGCGCTTTGGGGAATCTGGCCAGGCTTTATGAAGAGAAAAATATGACGTCTAAGGCTGAAGCTATTTTGGTTCGGCTCACTAAACTTCAGCCCAAAGCCTTCGCCTATCAATTAACACTGGCTTATTTTTACCAACGGCAGGGATATCAACAGAAAGCCAAACAAGCATTCGACAGAGCCAATGTCCTTAAACCTCGCCCGCGTCGTAAAATGCGACCGCTTCTTAAATCGAGAGATGCACCTTAGCTAAGCAAGAGATGACAGGCCCAAACGGCGCCCAGTACCCCTGCAATATCCGCTAGCAAGCAAGCTGGCAGCGCATGACGGCTGTCCTTGATACGGGCAACTCCAAAGTAGAGCGCCAAAACATAGAACGTTGTTTCGGTGCTTCCTTGCATGGTCGAGACAATATTACCGATTAAAGAATCTGCACCGTGAACAGCCATAATCTCACTGGACAACCCATAGGCACCCGAACCAGATAGCGTTCTTAGCATTGCCATAGGTAAAGTCTCGGCCGGCATTCCAATCATGCTGGTGAATGGGTCCAACACGCCAACCATCAATCCAATGGCTCCAGACGCACGCAACATTCCAACCGCAACCAAAATAGCAACCAAGAATGGAATGATCCGCAACGCAACATCAAAGCCCTCTTTACCGCCTTCAACAACGGCGTCATAGACCTTCACGCCTCGTACGACTCCGAAGATCACAATCGAAACCAAAAGGACGACCAAAAGCCAATCACTCAAGACACCCCGAAATACATCAAGCAAAGGTGGGGCATCTACAGCGGTCGCTTTTTGATTCAAGGCATAAATAAGCGCTGCCGCTACAGATAAAGCCAATCCATAACCGGCCCGCTTTTGCCAGGCAGGAACCTCAGCTTGCTCATCAACCATCAACGCTTCAGCTTCTTCAGTGTCGAGAGCCAAGATTTCAGTATCGTTGCTATGAACTTCCTGAGCCTGGGAAGTCACTAAAGCTTCACGTTTGAACATCGGCAAGCCAGACAATACCCGCGCACTTAAAATGGCAACCGTTGTCGAAATGGCCGTCGCCATCATGGTCGTTAAAATAATCGAACCCGGATACTGAGCGCCCGCCGCGGCCCGCAATCCAATCATCCCCGAAGGAAAAATCGCAAGTCCCGATGTATTGATCGCTAAAAACAAACACATTGAATTGGTGGCCACACCTTGTGTTTTATTGAGCTTATTCATCTCAATCATGGCTTTAAGCCCAAAAGGCGTAGCCGCATTGCCCAATCCCAACATATTCGAGGTGATGTTCATAATCATCATACTCATCGCGGGATGCTCTGGGGGAACGTCAGGAAAAAGTCTGACCATCACCGGCTTGAGAAAACTAGCCATATCTCGTAGCAGGCCACCATGATGCAAAATACGCATCATCCCCAGCCAAAAGGCCATGATACCAACCAGACCAATGGCCAAATCCACCGCAGCTTTCGCCGAGTCGATAGACGCTTTGGTTACAGCATCAAGAGTACCGGTAAGTGCGCCGCAAATGACGGCGATAACGATCATAACAACCCAGATGGCATTCAACATGGGTGGGTCATAGCTTAAGGCTTAGAACAATTCAAAACTCAGAGAGTTCAATCAGCGCGCCACCAGCTCATCCGGGACCGTGTTACCCGGAATCGCTACCCGAAGCCCAGCATCGAGGGCCAATCGGGCGATGCCGACGGCACCAAGATTCACAACTCCAAGCCCACGATTTAAACTCGGATCCTGCCAAAGTTCGATTTCGTGACGGCAAATATCCTTGAGTCCCGTTGAAACCTTATCCGTATCGGCCTCAAGTAAACCCAAAAAGGCTTGCACGTAGCCGCCTCGAAGCCCTTCGCTGAATTCATACCGTGCCAAAAGGTTGCTCAACCGCTGCACATCTCCGGTTAGCCAGAGGCCTGCACACCAGACCCGAAACACATTAAAAATTTCGTGGAAAAATAAATTTGGATCCGTCACGCTGCGAAACATTGTATCGGCAAGTTCCAATTTCCCAACCGCAATGGCCCCGTAAATGGCCTCGGCACTGGCCGTGGACCGTCCCGCTACAAAGTGGCTGTTGCGATCGAGCTGGTAACGTCCTGCCCGCAATGCCTCATGGAGCGTCACCATCCAGCCAATCGACTCCTCGACACTTTCGCACCATTGCTTCCCATCACGTTCTAAGAAAAATTCACAGTGCGCGGCCGAAAGTCCCAATTCAAAGACTTGAGTATAAAGCGCCGGCGCCGGTAACGCCTGCTGATGACTTTCGAGCGCGTCACGGGTGTTTAAGAGTGAATCGTTGGCGTGGGCGGCCTTCTCATCGAGTTGCGTCAATTCGCCTCGAATTTCCGTAATCCGCTCTTGTATGACGTTAAGCTTTTCCTCGCGTTCATCTTGAAGATTTAGTTGGCGCGCACGTTCTCGTCGCAGCCGCCTAAAAATCTGACCTTTACCTTCGCGGTCCATTTCACTCTGAATTTCGTCAATCTTGCGCTTAATGGCCGCCAATTCCTGGTGAAGTGCAGCGATGGCCTGATTTGATTCAGCCAGCTCTCTCTGATTCCGTTGCGAATTTTCCTCGCAATCCCGCACACTTCGAGCAGCATCTTGATGGTTCACTGCGGCCTTCTCAAGCTCACTGCCCACAGCCGCGACTCGGTCCTCGGCCATCGCCAAGTCTCGCTGAACAACGGGCAATTTGTGGGCAACTTCAGCCATTAAGCCCAAAACGTATGCCTCAGTTAAATTACTCATGCACCAAGTGCTTTCCTTTGCTTGCAGAGACGAGCCAGAAAAAGATATAGCCACCTTCAATGTCATCTAAGATATATAAGTTTTCCGTTCTGATCTTAAGTTTTGTTGGAATTGTTCTCATTTCCGCATGCGGTAACCCCTGCCTCACCCTCGCAAAAGATGTTTGTAAGTGTGAGCCAACGGAGACATTACAACGTAGTTGTATCTCAGCGTTAACCGACGACTCCGATGAAGGGCCCAGCCAAGAACAACAAAACGTCTGCTCAGATCTTCTATCCACGACCTGTACCGGCGACGATTTGTGCGAAAGGCTCGCCCAGGGCGACCTTGCAGCATGTGGCTTATCCCAGATCGATTAACCGGTAAGACATTCTACCTAAACCCGAGATTGGTGTTATACCTCAGGCATGACTACAGGCAGCTCTCATAAACCAACGGCTCCAACCAAGCGTAAAAGGCTAAGACTCAACCTAAGCCGAGCCATGTTTGTTCTGCCTAACTTGTTCACTCTATCCAGCGTATTTTGTGGGCTCTATGCTATCGCCTTAATCTCAGGCACTCCGGGTCCTCAAGAGCTCAGCGGTGCATGCCTTGCGGTCTTTTTCAGCGCTTTTTTCGATATGGCCGACGGAAGAGTTGCCAGACTAACGAGAACTCAATCAGATTTCGGCATGCAGCTTGATTCTTTGGCCGATGCTGTTGCTTTCGGCGTCGCCCCCGCGATGATCGTCTACAAATGGGGCCTCATCTCCCTGGGAATGGCTGGCCTCGTCACTGCCTTTATTTACCTCGGCTGCGGTCTTATCCGGCTCGCCAGGTTCAATGTTCTCGCTGCTCATGAAGAAGGCACTTCGTCCTACTTTACCGGTGTGCCGATTCCACTGGCCGCCGGCATGCTCTGCTCCGTGGTCATGTACCACCAACAAACCCTCGCTGAACCCGCTATCAAGCTTACCTTCGTCATCGGTATGACCGTAGCACTTGGTATTTTGATGGTTTCCAATGTTCGCTACCGTAACTTTAAGAATGTAAAAGCGACCGCAACTTCTATGAGTATCCTCGGTGCGCTCCTCGCCGGCTTTATTGGCTTGGCCATTGGCGTCAAAGCATCATTCGCCTTCATGATTTACTTCTCAGGCTACATTCTCTTCGGGCTCATCGAAGAAGTCATCCGGCTCAAGCGTAAAGTGACCGCTCGCCCTGCACATCCTGAATGCGATGTACTTGAAGAAATAGAAGACGATGGTTTTGAAACCACGTTCTCAGGTGAAGACAGCCACTGAGTCCAAAAATCGCTCGATTCTGCCCTGCTCTCGCTCACTTATCCCCAAAACTTCCACCACGGCCTAGCCTTAGACGGCTCGTTAAAGAGAATAAAGCATTGTGGGGTCACCGAACTCCCTGAGGGCTCAATCTCTGTCAGGTATTGAACCTCGAGGACCATAGCTACTGCTCACTCTCCATACTTTTTCGTAGCCTCAATTCTTACCGGGTCAAGAGCAATGGATTTAGCTTCCTCCGAATTCTGCACCTCAACGGCCCGGTTCACAAAGGAGCCGTGAACCTTCCCCTATCCTCACCATGAACCACCAAAGTGAGGCCTTGGCCTTGAATCATCACATTAAAATGCACTGCTCAATCTCTTCTATAAAACGAGTGTAAGGAGCAAAATCGCGAATCTAGGGGCTATCAAACCTGCTGGAGACCTAGTCTAAAGTCTAAATCTAGACAAAAAAAAAGCAGCTCGTGAGAGCTGCTTTTTTCGACTCGTCCGAGTCTTTCAAAACCGAATAACAAACAAAAATGCACGTGCGAGACTGACCTAGGTGTCCGAGTCCGAAGACTCTAGTGACTCCTTAGAAAGGAGGTGAT
>JABJBS010000136.1 GCA_018668695.1 Deltaproteobacteria bacterium | reverse complement strand
GTGCCATCGCTAATACCGCGGTCTGCCCCATCAGAGAAGGCTTGGTCGAAGGGTTTACTGCGTCTATGTATAGTGATGCTTTCGGACCTAAGTCTAAGGAGATTCTCTCCATCGCCTTGTCCACCACCCCGTTAAGCTCAACTTTGTTTGGACTATCGCCGTCAACGCCACCCACCACTCTTAGATCCTGTACGTAGGTAACAGCTCGGCTCAGTTCTGCCTTGGAGTCCTCCAGGCTCAAACCTATTTTGATGGCCATAGCCTCCAGATTTTCGACAACGATTTGTTCTTCCTGAGTCCTCTGCCCTTCAACAGGAAAGAAACTTAGAACAGTCTGTGTAAAACTGTCCAAGGTTGCACGAGCGACCTCGGTACCTCCTTGAGCTACATTCAAGGGATTATTTACTCGGTGAGCAAGATCTCCAAATAGGAATAGCTTGGTGCTTAAACTTTGATTGAACTTCACAATGTCGTCTGCGTGACTTCGAGCCTCCTTGGTAAGTTCTTCCAAATGGGTTTCACTCTCTAATTCTAGTGATTTAATTTTGGAAGCAAGGGCCAGTGAGAAGAGGCAGGCTTCAAGCGAGCCTCCAACTTGCATTATGTATTCAGTCCAAACTGACGAGTAATTGAAAACCACCTTGGCTAGGCTGAAACCAATGCAACTCAAGATAAATGACGAGAATGCTACACAATAATATTTAGCGGTTGTGGTGCCACGTGACCATAAGTACAAGCCGGCTCCAAATAAAATAACTACGCCAGTACAACTAACGTAAACCCCTAAAACAACATAGCTCCAATAGTACGGTAGGATCCCCGTCAAAAGCGCTCCGGAGACCGCGGTCAGTTCAATCCCTTTCATCACCTTCCATGTTCTTGGCAGCGAGTTAGGGAGGGAGAGCAGTGCGCCAGAGAATTCGATCACGCACACTGATAGAATTGCTAGCAAATAAGGAAAACACAGTTGATTCAACGCCGAATGGTTAGGCCATAAAAACTGATAGCTCCAACCGCGCAGTGACACCATAAAAAGCATAGTCGATAAGACATAACCAACGTAAAAGAGATAATCCTTATCTTTCAAGAACCAAAATAGGAGAAAGTTGTAGAGCGACATCACAAGCATGATGCCTATGTATATCCCATCCGCAAGAACTGGAATTGTTTCACCCTGCGACATTGTGGAGGACTCAACAAGGTAGATGGGTAGCTCGACGATATCGCCTTCAAATTGCTGCGAACGCATGAGCAATAAAGTCCGCCCTTTTGTCCCAACGGTAATGGGAAGAAGAAAGTTTCGATTATCTATTATGCGTTCGCTAAAAGGCTGCCGGTCACCTACACGGTAAGAATTGGCAGTTACACCGGCATGGAAAACTTCGAGCTCAAATGAATCCATTGCTGGATAGGCCAATTGAAAGATCCAGTTGTTTGCAAGTTCTTCCTGAGACTCTAACTCAACAGCAAGCCAATACACTGAGCTTGTAAATCCAAAGGTTGGGACGTTTTGAGTAGACTGGGTAAAATGCCCCTCCTGGTAGGCATCCAACGCTTCTTCTTTGGTGAGACCCCCATCTGGATCTTCTAGATAGACCGCATGAAAACCTAACGAATACTTTGATTGGTCATCAGTTAGAATCAATGGTGCGGCTGCCTGCGCGTTTAAACAAACAATCTGGATCCCGATTATGCAGGCGAACCATACCTTTAAGATAAATCGAAGGTAGGTATCTTTTAATACGCAAGGCGACCGCAACTTAATTCCCATCAGCAGGTCGTAACCGACCGCCGCAATCTAAAAAAAACCGCACGAATCCAAGACGGGACCCAAGTCCAATCGCTTTTCAGTGCTATCGAGTTCGGAAAAGTTAAACGACCTTAACCTGTGTTGGTTTTGCTACCCCAACTCAGCATATGGTCCCGCTTTTTAAATCGGAGCTCAAGCGTAGACCTCTCTATTAGGTGATAAAAAGTGCTCAGATATTTTCTGGCATTTCCGGACACCCTGCCCAAAAAGTACGACGGTTTCAGGGGTATTTTACCTCTAGTACCTACGGAAAATCTTGGCTGGATTTGCGTTTAATTCTTGGAAAAGCATACCTTATACTTAGAGTTTTGTTACCAGCTTGAAATGATTAACATATTTAATTGAACGGGACTTTCAAACCCTGAAACCAAACCGGTTTAATAAAGTATCTAAAGATACTTCAAGGATCAGCCATTAAGAGTATTCGGTCACATTCACACATGCTACTGCTGATTCAAGCAGTATCTTGGTCTGTAATTCTTACTGGCTGCGGTTCGACGACTCCACACAAAGTAATTAAAGCTCAAAACGGGAAAGTCGACTTGTCTACTTGGGCAGCTAAGGATCAGCCTACTATTGAGCTTAACGGTGATTGGAAGTTTGCCTGGGGTAAATTTCTAGATTTCTATACTATTAACGCCGCTCCGATGGAGACATATGAGAACATAAAGGTCCCCTCGAAGTGGACGCAGAAAGAGAACTCGGTTGGGGCAAGCTCAACAAGAAAAAATACAGGGTTCGGCACTTATTTTCTTCGACTAAGCCTTGGCGACCAGTCACTTATTGATGCCCCGCAACTCTCACTTGTTGCAAAGAGTCTCTGCTGTGCAGCCAACGTAGAAATATGGGATGTAGAGCGTGAAATAATATTAGGGCAGTCGATTGTGGGTATACCTAGCCTGAACGCAAATCAAGAGCGGGCTCGAATGAATGTGGATGCCGTTGTGTCGTGGGAGCACCTTCAGGCAACATCATTATTAATCATTGTGCAACTTAGTAACCATGTACATGCTCGACCTGGTATTCTTAGTCCGCCTACTCTCGGACTAACCTCTATACAAAGCAAAGCCATACTTAAACAGGTCATCATCGGTGCCGGGGTTTTCGGAATACTTCTTATCATTTCCCTCTACCACCTGGTGCTATTTCTCCAAAGGCGCAACGACCAACTGGCTCTCACGTTCGCGTTTCTATGTTTCGTCGTGGCGGTCCGAGAAATTCTCACATCGGGTATTTTTGAACAGCTGGTGGATATTTCGCTGCCCTTTACTTTTGCGCTTGCATCCATGCTTGAATACCTCACGATGCCATTAATATGCATATCTGGCTTCATGTATTTCGGTGCGCTCTACCCCAATAAAATCTTCGACTGGATGAAAAAAATATGGGGATATGGATTTGGCGGCATCCTTATAATCATGTGCCTATTTCAATCGAGCCTTGCTTTCACTGAAGCTATTAACCTGTTTAATATTCACCTCAGTATTTCGATGCTCACTCTCATCAGCCATGTGGTCTATGCCTGTTTCAAAAAGAAAGAACTGGCAAATTGGGTCCTCTTCTCTACGTTAAGCGTTGTACTAGGCTTTACAAATGACCTGCTATACGCACGACACATTATCGAAACGGGTTATATCGGACCCTATTTATTCCTCATGTTTATCCTGGTTCAATCAGCTATTATTGCGAAAAGATTTGCCAGGGCCTTCGACGAGCGGGATGCTTCGAACAAAGCGCTACTTGAAACATACAGACAACTTGATCGAGAATTGCTGAAACGAGAAAAGCTCATAGAAGGCAATGAGCTACTCCAAGCAGAGATTGAAACAGCATCTCAACAACTCATTCAAGCAGACAAGCTTTCATCACTTGGTCAGCTTGTGGCTGGCGTTGCGCACGAAATAGCGGGGCCAACCAATTACATTGGCTTGGCCATCAGGCTCGTTAAGAAGCGTGTTGAATCTGTTCAAACGTTACTGGGAAAAATTCTAGACCCAAGTGATCCCGAAGCAAAGCAAGTACTCGACCTTTTCAATTCAGATATCAGTGAAGCCAACGATGAGATTCAACGTATCGAATCGGGCGTAGTCAAAATTCAAGACATTCACTCGGCGCTACGGAATCATGGGCGTGTCGATTCTGCTCCCAGTTATAATTTAGAGATTCTACCAATACTCGACGAAACACTGATAATTCTTGGCAGTAAAACCAAGCTGATTGAAACACAACGGGAGACATCCCAGGCGCCGCTTTTTACGGGGCGTAGATCACAAATTAGCCAAGTGTTGACCAATCTCATTGGCAATGCGGCGGATGCCGTTGAAGAGAAACGACTTCAGGAAAAAGAACTTGGGCAATCGTATCAGCCCAAAATTCTCATTCAGGCCAACGCGAGCACCAGAGATAATCAAGAGATGCTTGAAATCTCTATCCACGATAACGGTTACGGGATCCCACTAGAAATCCGAGAAAAGATTCTTCAGCCATTTTTCACAACCAAGGCGGTTGGCAAAGGAACTGGGCTCGGTATGCCCATTATCATTCGGATCATCGAGTCCCACGGTGGCTCGCTGGAAATTACCGACTCTCAAAATCTAGGCGGCGCTTGTTTGAGATTTTGGATTCCTTGCAGCCCTACGACCGCCACTTAAATGGGTGCTCAACGCCTGAATTACCGTCTTTCAGCGTGTTCACGCAATTTTTGTACATTCAGTTCGCCACACTCCATCGATTTCGATAAGGTCATCACACTGAGGGAGGTTGATGTATGCCGATGGCCAGCCCAAAAGATGAAGAACTCCAAAGCTTTGGGATTAAGCCCCACGACGAAGGGATGCATCCCTGCCCCGCTGATATGCCCGAGTGGCAAGAATCGGTTTTCTACGATTGGATAGATGAGCAAGGCAGCCTTGCCGGCCACTGCAGAGTTGGCCTTCATCCGGCCGACAACAAAATCTGGCTTTGGCTCTTTCTCACCGATGGAGATGGCTGGGTGGCTATTGAGAAGACGCATTTGCCCTATTCAGAGTTTACGGAAGATACCTGGGCTTTTAATCACGACGGCCTAAAGTTTGAGCGAGGTGTGCCCAAGCCGCTTCGGGAAAACACACTCAAGGTATCCGGTATGGCGCGAGGTATTTCAGGCACACACCAAGGCCAAGAGATTCCCGTGAATGTGTCGCTTCACTTTCATGCAGCCGGTGCAGCCTACAGTATGGGCGAGCGCGAAGAGACCGGCCCAGACGGAAACGAATACGAAGCCAAGCGCTTTGAACAACCCATGACCGTGCAAGGTTCCATGCAGATAGGCGAAAGCAGCCACGCTATTCAGGGGCACGGTGAACGCGACCACAGCTGGGGCACCCGTTACTGGGAACTCATGGATTGGACGTTCTTGATTCTCCACTCCGACAACCTTCGAGCCCAATGCACGGAGGTACTCTTTGGGGAGAACAGCTTCACGCTTGGCTATGTGCAAAACCCCAAGATGGTCCCCATTTACGAAGCTACTTTCGATATGCAATTCAGCGCCGATTTAGAAAACCCATGCTCCGGCACCATCAAGATTCCTCTGGATGGCGGTGAAACCCTCGAAGGCAAAGTGGTGCCCGTTGGCGTGGTGCCCATTGAAATCGCCCATGTGTATCCCACGCCTATGAACTCTGTGTATCGCCGTGCTTTAGTACGATGGGAACCCACAGATGGCTCAGAACCTTGCATGGGATGGCTGGAGTGGTGTCGCCGCCCCGC
>JABJBS010000135.1 GCA_018668695.1 Deltaproteobacteria bacterium | reverse complement strand
TAGCCCCAATGCAAGAGCTTCACTGCCCCTGATTTTTGTTCCCAGTAATGCCAATCGCCGGGTTTGTGTCAGTCCGATTCTGCGAACTACAAATGGTGCTATTTGAGCGGGGATTAAACCCAGGGTCGTTTCCGGCATCCCAAGCTTTGCATCTTGATGGACCATGCCTATGTCGCACACCGAGGCAAGACCAAAGCCGCCTCCCAAGACAGCACCTTCAAGCACCGCCACCACAACTTGAGGCAAATGCTCAACCCGCTGAATTGCTTCGCCGAAAACCTTGTTAAGGTCGAAGTAAGGGTCGGTATCACCAGCCTCCCCGCTCATGGCTAAAGCACGGGCCTGAGCCATATCCTTGATGTCGCCGCCGGCACAAAAATGGCCATCCGCTCCACGTAAAACAAGAGCACGTATCTCAGAGCCATTCTCCAACCACTCGCAGATCGCATTCAGCTCTTTTACCATCTTCAGGCTCATCGCGTTGCGAGCCTTTGGACGATTCAAGGTGGCAAAGAGTACGGAACCCTTTTCTTCAAGTAAAAATGTCTCGCATACAGGAGCTGTCACAATGGTACTCCTACTTCTTTTTTGCGCGCGGAAGAGTGCCCATAAACTTGGCGATGATGCCCAGCATGATTTCATCGGCACCGCCGCCAATGGAGGTCAAACGGCTATCACGGTAAGCCCGGGAAACTTCGTTGTCCCACGTAAATCCCATACCTCCCCAGTACTGCAGGCATGAATCTGTGACCTCACGGCTCAGGCGTCCGGCCTTCAATTTCGCCATAGATGCTAAAAGCGTTGCGTCGTTACCGCTGATGAGTTCGTCACAGGCCCGGTATACCAAAGAACGTAGACACTCGATGTCGGTTTTAAGCTCGGCCATTCGGAAATGAATCACCTGGTTGTCAATCAAAGGCATCCCGAAGGTTTTACGCTCTCTGCAGTAATCAATGGTCGCATCAATGCAGTTTTCTAGACCCTTGATAGCCACCGCTGCAGCATAAATACGCTCTTCCTGGAACTGCATCATTTGCATGGCAAAGCCCATGCCTTCCTCGCCGATTCTGAACCGCTGAGGAATCCTAACATTTTCAAAAAAGATTTGAGCGGTATCGGACGACCTCATACCCAGCTTCTTGATCTGGTTTTCGACCGTTACTCCCGGTAGGTCCAATGGAACAACCATAAGAGACTTATTCTGGTGAACCTTGCCTTCACTGGTATTCGCTAAAAGGCAGACAAAATCGCCTTGGGTAGAGTTTGTGATCCACATTTTCGTGCCGTTGATAATATAATCATCACCATCTTTTTCAGCACGCGTAGTAAGCGCTGCAACATCGGAACCGCCAGCAGGTTCGCTCACACCGATACAAGCGACTTTGTCTCCGGTAATTGCTGGCCGTAAAAATTCCTCACGCAGGCCGTCGCTTCCCCAACGCGCCAGCGCGGGTGTCGCCATATCGGTTTGAACCCCTACCGCCATTGGAATCGCTCCGCAGCGAACTGCACCCATCTCTTCCGCGAATACAAGCTCGTAGCTGTAATCAAGCCCAAGGCCGCCAAACTTCTCTGGCTTATTAATTCCGAGAAAACCTAAATCACCCATCTTCTTGAAAAGTTCATGGGCCGGAAAGATCCCTGCTGCTTCCCATTCCTCCACGTGAGGATTAATTTCTTTCTCAACAAATTGGCGAACGGTTCTACGTAGTTCATGGTGCTCTGCTGTAAACTTCATTGACTTCTCCCTCATTTGGCCACTTAAAGCCGTGCAATCCCAAAAGTATTCGATCTCAGTGGTCGGACATCGGCTTCAGCGCAAACGTCCAATAAAAATCCTAAAAGGCGACGCGTGTCTCGTGGATCGATTAACCCATCGTCCCAAAGTCTGGCGGTTCCAAAAAGAGCGGTAGACTCTTTGTCCATTCGCTCCGCTGTGTGTTGCTCAATCGCATCGAGCATCGCTGGGTCCGGTGTGAGCCCGTTTCGAGCATGTTTTTGCTCAGCGACAATTCTCAAAACCTTACCTGCCTGCTCGCCGCCCATCACTGCGGTACGGCTATTGGGCCAAGCAAATATAAAACGTGGATCCAGACCGCGGCCACACATTGCGTAATTCCCGGCGCCGTATGATCCACCCACAATCACGGTGAGCATCGGAACACTCGCGTTAGCGACCGCCTGAATCATCTTCGAGCCATGCTTGATGACGCCCTTACTCTCAGCATCTGTACCAACCATAAAGCCCGTCGTGTTTTGTAAGAAAACAATCGGTGTATTGCTTTGGTCCATGAGCTGAATAAATTGAGCAGCCTTGGCCGCGCCCTCTGGCGTAATGGGGCCATTGTTGCCAATCACTCCACAGCGGTGTCCCCAAATTGAAATCTGACCACACACGGTCTGATGATCCCACGGCTCTTTAAAACCAAGGAATTCACTGCCGTCGGAAATACGCGCGATGATTTCCCGCACGTCGTATGGTGTTTTTGAGTCTGCCGGAACGACCCCAAGAAGCTCATCCACCGAATAAAGTGGTTCTTCATAGGTACGTGTGTTTTGAATAGGCAACTGCTCGTTCCAGGGCATTCCTTCCATCACACTACGGGCGATGCGGATGCCGTCGCTATCATCTTCAGCCAAATACTCGGCAGAGCCGACCACTTCCGTGTGAAGTTCTGCACCGCCGAGTTCCTCATCTGTGGCATCTTCACCGGTTGCAGCTTTCACGAGAGGAGGTCCCGCCAAAAACATCTTGGTTTTACCACGGACCATAATCACGTAATCACTGAGCCCTGGCTGGTAAGCACCGCCTGCGGTCGCGTTACCATGAACGACTGTGACCTGAGGAATCCCGTGAGCAGAGAGCCGTGCTTGATTAGCAAAAGAACGGGCTCCATCAACGAATACATCGGTCGCATAATTTAAGTTTGCACCACCACTTTCCGCTAGGGCCACAATCGGAAGCTTGTTTTGCCGTGCTATCTCTAAGAGACGCAGAGACTTGTGTAGACCCGCGGGAGCAATGGTACCGCCCTTGATTGCGCTGTTACTTGCCGTGACCAGGCAACGAATCCCGCCGACATAACCAATGCCAGATATAACACCGCCGCCTGCGGTTGAACCGTCGCGGTCGTCATGCATTTTTCGGCCCGCAAGGGACATCAGCTCTAGAAAGGGTGCACCTGGATCGAGGAGCTTATCGATTCGCTCCCGAGGCAAAAGCTTTCCACGTTTTACAAATTTTTCTTTGGCGCCGCGCTCAGTTGCAGCGACCTGTTCTTCGGCCGCACGAAACTCGTCGAGCGCTTTCTGCATCGCTTCACAACGAAGGCGGTAATCTTCGCCCGCAGTAATAAGTTCAGACTCAATAGCAGGCATATTAACTCTCCGCTTGTCCGTTTTTTAGAATGTCTGGCGTTACTGCGCGGTGAAACCCGTTGAATGTGTTCCCATTTTGCGCCTCCGATTGCAGTGGCCAAAGCGCACTGTTACCCAGCGGCGCTGCACCATCGATTCGGACCGTTGTACCAGTAATGAACGAGGCTGCTTCAGACAGCAGAAAGCAGATAGCACCGCTTACTTCCGACTCGGTCCCCATTCGTTTAAGCGGGACAGCATCTTTCAATTTAGGAATGAGAGTTTTAATCGGACCGTCGTAGGTATCCATGCCACTCGAGGCTATCCAACCCGGTGCCACCGCATTGACGCGAACTCCAAAAGTTGCCCATTCGAAAGCCGAGGTCAGCGTAAAATTCTCCATCCCCGCTCGGGCGGCTCCTGAGTGAGCCATCCCAGGCATTCCCCGGATGTGGTCCGCTGTAATATTGACTATTGAGCCACCCTTCGTGCTCATCGACTGTGTAAACACTTCACGGGCCATCAAGAATCCACCAACGAGGTTGGTACGAACGACTGTTTCAAAACCTTTTTGATTTATCGCCGCAATGGGAGACGGGTACTGCCCTCCAGCATTATTGACGAGGCCGTGGATTTGGCCCCGATTCTTCACAATCTTCCCGACGGTTTCAGCCACTTTAACCTCATCGCGAATATCGCAACTGTGCGTCTCAACCGATCCGCCATCATCTTGAATTTCCCCGGCGACGCGGTCTAGCTTGTCTTGCTTGCGGCCAAGAATCACGACGTGACTGCCTAGAGAGGCCAGTTCATGAGCGGTACAACGGCCAATGCCACTGCCTCCGCCGGTCACGATGATCGTTTGGTCTTTGAAAAGGTCTGAACGAAAAACTGAGTGATATCCCATACCAACATCCTGCTTTGCGAATTAAACGCTGTTATGCGTCATTTTGTACCAAGCAAGCGCTTGGTTTTCAATCTAGAATACGCTAATTTTAGCCTATAGTGAAGTCTATTCATGCTTCAATGATCGGGTATAAACAAAAAATACCTAAAGAAAGCAGTGCGTTACGTGAACATCATTCAGAAATTGGTCGCAGATGGTCAAGTGACCGACCCCAAAAGCGCGCGCGGAAAACTGCTCACAGAGGCGGCCCACCTCTTCCGAATTAAGGGATATGACCGAACTACAGTGCGGGATTTGGCAGCTGCACTGGGCATTCAATCCGGCAGTCTCTTTCATCACTACAAGTCTAAGGAAGAGATTCTTAAGGCGGTGATGCGCGAGACGATTATCATTAATACCTCACGGCTACGCGTCGCTAAGTCTCAATCCGAATCACATTCACAAGAGCTATATTGCCTCATTCTCGAAGAGCTTGCCTCTATCCAAGGTGAAAGAAGCGATGCACTCACAGTGCTCGTTCACGAGTGGCGAACTCTTTCCGACGACGTGCGGTCCGAGCTCATGGTCCTTCGCAACCAATACGAAGCCGTTTGGCAAGAAACGCTGGTGCCCTTACACAAAGCAGGGAAGCTAGCAGATGACCCATTGATCATCCGGCGACTATTGATTGGAGCGTTGGCCTGGACCACCAATTGGTTTCGTGCCGAAGGGAACTTAACCTTGGATGAACTTGCGCAAAAGGCGCTCAACCTCATCACTAAACAATAGGTATCTCTCGGCGCTGCTGTTAGAAATAGAGCATGGCGAAATGGGTAAAATTTGCTTTAGCACTTCTCATCGGTGTCGGTGCCTATTTGGCTTTTTGGCCTACAGGCATCTCTCCTCTTGCTTGGGATGCCCCCTCGGCGCCTGAGCTTCGTGGTAACTTTCAAGCTAACAACCTACTGGAACAAGTAGAGCATCTAGGCGTAGGGCAAGGTAAAGCCGGCGAAGATGTCGCCGTCGATGAGCAAGGCAGAATTTATACTGGCTACAACGATGGTCGTATTGTTCGATTTTCACCTGATGGACAATCCTCGGAAACCCTGGTCAATACTCAAGGTAGACCACTTGGACTAGATTTTGATAACTCAGGTAACCTTATCATTGCCGATGCAGATCGAGGCCTGTTAAGCCTAAGCCCAGACGGCGTTCTCAAAACGCTCACCACGGGTACGGCATCTCACCAACTTGTTTTCACCGACGATGTGGATGTTGCTCCTGATGGTAAAATCTATTTTTCGGATGCGTCGTACAAATACGACCGTCATCATCTCATGAAGGATGTGCTGGAGCACCGCCCCAACGGCTTGCTCCTACGTTACGACCCGGAACTCAAAACCACTGAGATTCTTCTAAGAGATCTATACTTCGCAAATGGGATTGCGGTGAGTAATGACAATACTTTTGTCCTGATTGCCGAAACAACGGCCTACCGCATCCACAAGTATTGGCTGACCGACAATCATGAGCCCGCTCATGAAGTTATCATCGACAACCTTCCCGGTATGCCTGACGGTATTTCAACGGGTCAGGCGGGACGCTTTTGGTTTCCATTGGTTTTATTGAGAAATCCAATCTTGGACAAACTCTCCAACTCCCCCCGACTCCGAGAAGTCGTTCTTCGAATTCCTCAATTCCTCCAACCCAAGGGTCAGTCATACGGGTTCGTGGTGGGTATCGATGGAGAAGGAAAAGTACTGCACAACTTACAAGGTCGTCCACCGAAGGCCTTAGCGCCAATCAGCAGTGTCGAAGAAGTTGGAGACCAGCTTTATCTCGGTACCCTCGCCGCTGACTCCATCGGTCGTCTTCCCCTACCCTGAATTTCTTCGGGGATGCTCTTGCCTTCATTTGTCACCAAAGGATAAACGCTGCGCAACGCCAGCCGCCGCGCCCAAGGTAGGCAGACGAACAAGCTAGGAATTTTAGCCATGACGGTTCAAGAAGACTATCACGCCCATGTTTACTTCGACGCGTCTTCCAAAGACACCATTGAAACTGTTCAAGAGGGGCTGCGGGCCCATTTTGGGACACGCATACGCGTCAGCAGTCTGCGTGAAAAACCAGTCGGACCCCACCCGCTGCCCATGTTTGAGGTTATTTTCCCAACCCAAGAACATGACGCAGTGAGACAATGGCTGGTCGATAACCGCTTGGGTCATGATATTTTGATGCACCCCGTCATGGAAAACGATCTGCTTGCTCATCAAGAATTTGCCGACTGGTTAGGTCAAACACTTCCATTAGACTATTCAGTTCTAAGCTAAGCCCCACCAACAAAACAATCCTCGTCTACTGAAGTTTATTCCGAATTTGCAACGGCTTTCGAGAGAGTTTGCAGTTCTGTAAATTATTATAACCACCTGCGCATACAACTGAGTAGGTAATCATCGGGGTGGAGAATTTCCGTGGAGGATTTATTTGAGATACCAAGAATCACAAAACAATTTGTTGGGGGCTTCAAATTCACTGGCTGAGAACAGACTTGCTCAAAAAGCAAGCCTGCGCATCGTGGTCGAAGAATCGGGTTCATTACCAGGAATAGAGACAGGACATGTTTTTGAGCTGGGCAATGACACTACAATCATCGGGCGAGATTCGCGGTCCGATATTTGCCTGAACGATCCAGGCGTGTCCAACCGTCATCTTATTCTAAACCATACATTCGGTATTCCTATTTTGGAAAATCTATCCGAATCCATAACGCCTATTATTGAGGGTTCACCTCTGAAACCAGGTGATAAACGAACGCTGGACAGAGGCAGTAGTACCCGGCTTCAGCTGGGCGACGTATTACTTAACTTGCAGTACAAAGTGCTGAAACCCGAGTTAGGAATATCAGCCGAGAGCGGGTTTACTCCCATCTCACAGCCCAATATCCAACCTGAACGACCATTTCTCGGCATTGAATGGGAGCATGATAGATGCCACGTGCGCTGCAAGGGCCGCCTGGTAGACCTCTTTCCCATTTCGGCCAGAGTTCTTGGTTTACTCTGCGAAACACCCGGTGCCCCGGTTCATAAGTCTGAAATTCGAAAGTTGATTGGTCCAGCACCTCAACTAGAACAGCAGGTCACCTATATTCGCCGGGCTTTTGGCAATCTCGTCAAAGCAGGCATGGTCACCGAGGATGAGCTTCGCCAATTTATCGGATTAAGCAGTGCAGGACCTCATTTGGCAGCTCTGCAGACCATGCCCGTGGCAACGTTATTGCGATATTTTATCGCGGCAAAACGTGGTTTTGGGTACGTCATACATATCGCACCTGCGCACATCGCAACGACCGGACAGCCGCAATACCTTATGCTTCAGCCAGCTGCACCAGGATTCGGAATGCCCGCACAGCCCCGTGCTTATTAAATAAATCCATGCATCGCATGAGCCCGTTTGGCTTCTCAGGCAGGATGGCTCGTCGGTGTTGAGCATTATCTGATTCATCTCATGTTCTTCTAGCTTGACGGTCGAGGGACCTCCGGGCCATAGGAGCGTTGAGGAGATTAGAAAGATGTCGACCAATCCATCACAACCCATCATAGAGCAGCTCAAGCTCAATGGCGGCGCAGGCAGCGAGGCTGTCCTCACACGCCTTCGCAAGCTCTATACCCATCCCATGGGCTCCCAGATGAACTGTATCGATGATGTTCGGATCTTCATGGAACACCACGTGTGGGCGGTATGGGATTTCATGTCGCTTTTGGGTTCCTGCCAAGCAGCGCTCACTCCAAGTCGTTTCCCATGGCAACCGATCGAAGACCCCGAGGGCGGTCGCATCATTACCGAAATTGGTCTTGAAGAGCTGACGGATCAACACCCGGATGGACATTACGTAAGCCACTTCGAGCTTTACCTCGAAGCGATGGAGAAAGCGGGCGCAAACCAGAAGCCTATCCTCCATTTCCTAGAGGAGCTCAAAACTGGCAAGCCATGGCCTAAGGCCCTTGATAATCTCCAAGTCAAACGACGTTCCATATTCTCTGGAACCAAACAAAAACTCACGGCGCCTCTCGAAGCCATTGAGTTTACCCGTTCCACACTTGAGATCTGTGAAAGCCCTCTTAATCGTAGGGTTGCGGCATTTACATTAGGCCGCGAAACAGTTCTTCCAACGCTCTTCCAAAAAGCACTCAACCTAATTGCCACCGTGCCTACAGCAACCGGTATGCAAGAGCGCGCCGACTTATCCATGTTGAAATACTATTTGGACCGCCATATCGAATTGGATGGAGATACCCACGGACCAATGTGCGCGCGACTCTTTACACGGTATTGCATGAAAGATGCAGCAACCAAATCAGACTCATTCTACACACTCTGTGAAGTCATCGATCAACGAATCGCATTATGGGACGCAGTAGAAAAAAGAATGAATGAGAGCAAAGAGAAGCATCTGGCAATTGTGGAAGAATTGCCAGAACGTCAGGCCACTCTAACCAAGCTCACATCGAGCCAAGGCGAGTAAAGCGCTTTCGACGGCCCATCAAATTTAAGAACTCACCAAACACCTCAGTGCTGAGCTTGTTCAGATCGCCTATCTTTTCTTGGGTTTGTTCACGGATTCGATCTGGAACGATTTTACCATCGGTCTGAGCTATCTCTGCTTGGTAAACAGGCGTATTCAACCAGCGCTCAACCAAGGGCTGGTCCACTTCCATGTGAAACTGAAATCCGTATACGTTATCACCATAGCGAAATGCTTGATTGACACAACTCGTTCCCGACGCGAGGTGCACAGCCCCCTCTGGAAGGCCGAAGGTATCACTGTGCCATTCAAAGATACTACGGGTGCCTTCAAGATGCCTCATAAGGGGATCATCCTTCCCTGCATCCGTAAGCGAAATATCATACCAGCCAATTTCTTTTTCTGGGTTCTTCGAAACTTTTGCGCCCAGTGTCTTGGCAATGAGCTGAGCACCCAAACAAATCCCCAGAATGGGTATCCCCTGCTCCATGGCTCGCTTGATTAATCGGACCTCAGTTTTTAGATGTGGGTATTTCTCAACCATGTCCACATTCATCGGGCCGCCCAAGACGACCAACCCTTGATACTTTTCGATATCGGGCTCAGCATCGGGTTCTCGCCCAAAATTCACATAACGAATTCTGTAACCAGCTGCCCTAAGCAACGGGTCCAGAGTGCCTAATATCTCATAGGGGACGTGTTGAAAAACAAGAACCTTCTTCATAGAGCTAGCCTAATGAAACCGGCCTCCTCGCGCAATAACCCACTTAGACTAACCTCAACACAGAAGAAGAACCTTGCTCAGTAGCTTGGCCATCGCTAGTCTATGCACATGTTTGTCGATTCCATGGCCCACTTAACCGATACTCGGATCTCAGACATCTCGATGCTCCTAGAGAGAGCTCATGCTGTGGGAATCACGCATGTCATTCATGCTGGAATCGATCCCTACGATGACCCCTTATTGCCCGCAGGTTTACCTGCAAGTCCGAAGATCCTGAAAGCTTTTGGCATCCACCCGATGGCGGTTGGCCGAAGAAGTTTGAGTCAGCAGCTTCAGCAGCTTGAGCAACGAGCCTCGGAAAAAGGTATGGTTGCCATCGGTGAAATTGGATTGGATAGGCGTGAGGGGATGCCTAACATTTCCCTCCAACTTGAAGCTTTCAAAGAGCAATTGCAACTGGCCCATCAACTGCAACTTCCGGTCATCATCCATTGTGTTAAAGCCACTGGTCTGCTTCTCAATGCGCTTCAAGAGACCGGCTGCGTAAAAGACATCGCCGGAGTGTGGCATGGGTACTCAGGATCGCCAGACCTTGTATCTCAAATAGAGAATACAGGCCTTCATATAAGCATTGGTGGAATGGTCACCAATGAGAAGGCAAAAAACTGTCAGCGGTCAGCGGCTCGAATCTCTCCAGAGCGCCTCCTGATAGAAAGCGATACACCAGATCATGCTCCTCTCGGTTGGCCCAGTAAGTTGAGTGAGCCGGCCGCACTAGAAACAACAGTAAAAAAGCTGAGTGAACTTAGGCAAGAGTCGGTAGAAGTCATAAAGAACCACACATCTCATAACGCACAGCTTCTATTTAATTTAAAAGAATTTACTTAGAGAGCCATTTGCAGGCATCCAGTGCTGCGTAGGTCAAGATCGCATCCGCCCCAGCTCGCTTAAAGCTCAAGAGGCTTTCCATCATGGCACCTTCTAAATCAAGCCAGCCATTTTGCGCCGCTGCATGAATCATCGCGTACTCGCCACTCACATGGTAAGCCGCCGTTGGAACCTTAAAAGTCTCTTTTACCCGGCGAATAATATCCAGGTACGGCAGTCCCGGCTTAACCATCACCATATCCGCACCTTCATCTAAGTCACTGGCAACTTCGCGAAGCGCCTCATCCGTATTGGCGGGATCCATCTGATAAGTTCGTTTGTCGCCCGTTCCTAAATTCCCTTTTGAGCCAACCGCATCTCGAAACGGACCATAAAAAGCTGACGCATATTTTGCAGCATAGGACAGAATCAAAACATCATCGTATCCAGCAAGGTCTAAGGTGGCACGAATAGCAGCTATCCGGCCGTCCATCATATCGGATGGAGCGATCACGTCACAGCCTGCTTCAGCTTGAGCCAACGCCTGCTTACAAAGTGCATCCAATGTGATGTCGTTCATCACCACACCATTTTCAACGATCCCGTCCTGTCCGTGACTCGTGTAGGGATCAAGCGCAACGTCGCAAATGAGTCCAATCTCAACACCCGCGTCTTTTATCTCCCGAACAGTCTGACACATTAAATTATCTTTGCGCCAAGCCTCAGAGGCATTCTCGGTTTTTCGTTCGGAGGGGACCACCGGGAAAATGGCTAGGCCCGGAATCCCAAAAGAAGCTGCCTCTTTTGCTACCTCAACAATGCCAGCCAAATCATGCCGGTGAACACCCGGCATGGAACCAATGGGATGTTTCCCCTCTGCTTCATGGACAAAAACCGGAAGGATAAAATCAGCCGGACATAGGCGGTGCTCCCGAACCATATCTCGTACCCAAGCGTTTTGGCGCTTACGGCGATGTCGTAAATGTGGAAAAGAGGCTCCGTGTGGGGTCCAGCTCATTTTGTATGCTCCCTGCTCTATGCGTTGAGCTTATAAACCAGACTTCATCCTGCCCGCAACGTACTCCAGTCCCCGGCGCGACGAAACTCATGGGCCGAAGGATCGAGATCCAGGACAACATCTAGAATATATAAATCGAATTTAAAGGGGCTTACTCTTTACACAGAATCAAAACTGCGTGACCGATGGTCGAACTGATAGGGAATGCAAAACCTTCGGTCTTTGGAACTCCGAAATCCGGCGTACCCATTTCGAGTCGAATACCTTCGGTCTCCAAACTCGCCACGGCATGACCCGCTAGGATATCCAAAAAGCCTCCTAGCAAATCTTCGTAATCGCCTTTTTCTTGACCAAACTGGATATCTTCATCTCCAGACATGATCCGAGTCATTCCACGAATAACCTCATTGGCAAAATCTTGATCGGCGCTTAGTCCCACCCGCAAACCATTCTCGCCACCACTCAAATATATAGAGGCCGCAAAGTCTTTAAACTTGGCATCCGTAAGGCTGGTCGCCTCACCGATTTTGATGTGAATACGAGCAAGTCTCATGGTCATTCGGGGGAACGAACTTGCCAAGAAGTCAGCAACCCGATGGTCTTTAAGCGCGTCAACGTTCACAAGAACATTGTGGTTACCAGACTTGGCAGCTTGATAGCGTTCTAGAATATCTTCGAGTTCTTCAGGCGTAACATGTCCGAGCTTTAAAAGAGCTTGGCCGACCTCAACATGCTGGGCACTTTGCTGAGTAACCAATTGGACTAGTTGCTCTTCGGTGAGCATACCTTTTTCTTTAGCAAGCTTACCAAAAGGCATATCCCGTTTCAGTTGCTCTTGGTTCAAATCACTCGCGTTTTGTGCGGTTATGAAGCCTTGTTCAACGGCCAGTTGTCCCAGTGTTTTGTGGCTGACGCCGGCATCATCAATTGCTGCCTGCAACTGCTCGTCGTCCACTATACGCTCGAGAATCAAAAACTGTGAGAAAAACTTAAGACTCATTCGATTACCCCGGCCTTGCAGCCATAAATTGCTTTAAAATCATAGCGTCAAAGCCAATACCAACGCAAAGTCGTAGCCAAAAAAGAATACGCTAAATCACGCCCGCTCCTTCTGAATCACATGAAGCTCTGCCCATAATGTTCCGTAAAAAATGAGACACAGCCCCGGTCAAAGCGTGAAATCAGCCAAATAGGCCTAAGGGTTACCGAACCTGAGCCCAATGGCGACTTCTCCCGGGCAGCTAAGGACCAGAATTTAGAGCTACGATTCGGTCAAGCAGAGCCCGTCAAACGCCATCTTATCGCGCGTGCGCCCGTCTGCCGCTCGGCGGACCCATTTGCTCTCCAAATTTTACCAAAATCAGAGGATATACTTGGGAAACTTCCAAGACGTAGTCAGATGTAGGCATGCGCTTACCCCGAGCTTTTTCAAATTGTATTATTGAGGATCGATTTCATGTGATCGCGGCAAAACATGAACTGCAGGAAACCGCTGATTCCTTCGTTCAAATCCAGCTCTCTGCACCGCAAGGAGCCATCGATGTAAACCGTTCTCTAAATCCACAAGCACGAACCACACGGTTAACATGCCACATTCCAATTCGGAAATGACCTGTCCTCGGCCCGCTCGCAATGGAGGTACATCAAGCGTACACTCTCGATACATTAATTGTCCGCAAACCGGTCAGGGGGACTGGAATGGCTGTGTTTACATCACAAGAACGTCAGCTTGCTCGCTCGCTGGGAAGTCTAAGTTTTTCGAATCCGTTTACCGCCAAGCAAGTTCAAGTCGAAAAGGAAATTCTTCAAGCTGATTACGTGGGGGACGACCAGGCACTTAGCTTTCAGCCTGGCACCAATAACCCCATGAAAAACCTCGACGGGCTCAAGCATCATGCAAGGGTTTTAATCTACACGGCCCATGAAAAGCTTAGCCGCGGTGCTGCACCGGTTGAGGATGAGCTTCTTGTCTACGAGGACCTAACACTCTTTGTTCTCTTTCACCGCTACCGCATTCAATTTGAACAAGTTGTAGAGGATGTGCTCTCGGGAAACCCATCTCCCAATCTCGCATTTACTCTTTATGAAGAATTCAAAGCTGACGCGCTTCACTTCTTCAGTGTTCCCAATATGCGACAAAGCATCATTGATGAAATCCCGCATATCTTTGCCTGTTTTTTTCAACTACGGAGAGCCTTTTTATACATCTTTCATTTCATCGTCGGACACTCAAGACCTGCCGCTAAGTTTCGAACTGCGATTTGGCAAAGCATCTTTACCCACGATATGCGCAGGTACCGTCGAAGGCTTTATGATAAGATGGGAACCATCCCCACCTTAATCACGGGGCCATCAGGAACCGGCAAAGAACTGGTCGCACGCGCCATAGGACTCTCGCGTTACATCCCGTTCGATGTAAAACAAAAACGATTCAGCCGTTATTTTGATGAAGGTTTTTATGCAATCAACCTCTCAGCACTTTCAGAGACTGTTATTGAAAGCGAGCTCTTCGGGCATCGTAAAGGTGCCTTTACCGGCGCCATTTCAGAACGACGAGGATATTTTGAAGAGGCCGGAAACCTAGGAAGTGTGTTCCTTGATGAAATCGGTGAGGTGAACGAAAGCATTCAAGTTAAACTTTTGCGGGTGTTGCAAACTCGTAGCTTCCAACGACTCGGAGATACTGAGAATCACCAATTCAACGGTAAAATCATTGCGGCCACCAATCGTAATCTCGACCAAGAGTTGCACCGCGGAACTTTTCGAGAGGACTTTTATTATCGCTTGTGTGCCGACCGTATTGTCACCCCAGGTCTTAACGAACAACTCACGGATAACCCCGATAGCCTACCCCAACTGGTTCAGTTCATTGCCAAACGGGTAGCCGGGGAAGAAGAAGCACATATTCTCACTCAAGAATCGCTGATTTGGATTAGAGAGAATCTTCCCGAAAACTACCCGTGGCCTGGAAACATCCGCGAACTTGAACAGTGCGTGCGCAATATCTTGATCCGTAAAGACTACACCCCACCGCACCGTCAAAAAGCTGCTTTAAATTCGGTTGATAGTGCTCTTTCACAGGCCTCCATGTCCGCAGAGGAACTCCTGGGGCAATATTGCACCCACATGTACCACCGAATGGGAAGCTATGAAAAAGCGGCATCTGTACTCGGTATGGACAGACGAACCGTTAAAAATCACATCCAAGGCGACCTGCTTGCAAAGCTACAACTTGGCTAAGTACATCGCACCGCGCCCGCGCTGCCTCTATTTAGTTATTGAGTGCGCGGCCGGAGGGGTTTATAAAATAGTCGCCTTTTAACCGTTCGGAGCTAAATATGAGTTCACGTTTTATCACGAATTTGCCACTTGCACTCGTTGCCGTTGTTGCACTGATTTCGACTCCCGCGCTCGCGCAAGATTGGACCCAATACCAGTATTCTTTCTTCCTTGAGTCCAGTACGTCTCCGATTCAAATCAAGGGTATGGCCGACGTGCACGTATCCGACTGGGAAACCTACGGAACTGGTAGCGAAGAAGGTCGTATGGCTCTTCCATTAAGCCAAGGCGAATCCAATGATCCGCTGATGCCAGGTCTCAAGGCGGGCTTTGCCATTAATGTGTCGCCTATCCTCGACCTTACTTTAGATTTCAGCATCAACTTCGGTTCGATGATGGTTCTTTCCGTAACCGGTGGTCCGGATATCTTCTTCGTTGAATCTGAGAACTATCGCATGGGAGCCATGGCCCGCATTGGCTATATGATGGCCAGCTTCGATGCAGGAACTGCACAAGTGCTTCCTGGTAAAACTCCCCCAGTAAGGGTCCCTGGAGTTGGTGACTTTTACACAGGCGACCAAATTTCTGCAGAACTGACCGGTGTGGTCATGCAAGCTGGCGTTGTTAACGAATTCTATATCTCTCCTGAATTAGGAATTCGTTTAGAGGCTGGTTTTCAATATGCCTATATTAATGAGCTCAACATCACCAGCGGCGTTGGCGAAGATAAAATCGAATTGCCTATCGACAACGCAGCCGTCGTTGAACCTGAGGTTGGTTCAACCACTCAGGCGGGCATTGATCCCAAAGGACGGTCTTTGGGTCTTACAGCTGGTATCGGCCTCGTCTTTCGCTACTAAGGCGAGCTAAACGAGCACAATACTTCTAAATTAGAATAGCAGGCTTCGAAAGTGGTCAGGTTCAGACATTGCTGGACCTGACACGAGCCCCATCCTGTTTCGGTGACCGTACCAAGCGCACACTGCGGCGCATCGGCAAACAAGCCGCAAGGCTGATTCATCGTTTCAAATACATTCAGTAAACACTGAGACTCTACCTCAGGCGCTGATTCACAGGCGTAATCGTATCCGGGGCAATGCCCCACCTCTGCATCAAGCTCTTCGCAAGATTCACTCACACAGCTGCTACCAAGCTCATTCATGCATGAATCGTAGTCATCACCTAGGCAGCTGCGAATCTGACAATACTCGGCAGCTGAATCACTAAGCTGGCCTCCGGCACACGGCTGGCCACTCACAAAATCACAGTAACCGCTCACCGCTGGACCAATCCCAAGGATACACTCACCCACTGCGTTGTCTTCGCAACCTTCCACAGGTGGCTCACATTGAAAGAGGCCCCATGCAATGTCGCAGGGTGTTAAGCCCGTATCGGTATCTTCGGTGCTGGTTTCATCTGAGCCTGCATCGGCGTCGCCGTTGGTCTCAGGGTCCGTCTCTTCATCGGTAGTGCCAGCTGAATCTTCATCGTTGGGTACACCTGAAGGCTCTTCTTCGTCGCTGGGCACAGACGCAGCCGGTTCGTCAAGCCACTCGGCGGGCACACTGCTTACCGATGGCTCCACCCCGCAGGCCGCCACGCATAGACCCAGAACACAAACCAAGAATCTGAAAAATAGTCCCATATATGCCCTTCACAGCTCCCAGCCGTTTGGGTTGTGAAAATTCCACGCACATCACAGCCTTAATGATTTCAGGGAGTTGAAATAAAAAAAACGGCCCCAACCCGAAGGTTAGGACCGCTTTTCGAATTTATGAGCTAAAGCTCACCTTCTAAGCCTTGGCTTAGAAGTGTGCTTGAACACCGAAGTAGCCGATAGGTGCCAAAACTTGCATGCCAGCGCCC
>JABJBS010000134.1 GCA_018668695.1 Deltaproteobacteria bacterium | reverse complement strand
TACGGATTTACCGTCGATAACGTTGTATCGAAGGTGAAGGCTCTACTTTAGTATGATTCAAAGTATCGGCATTGTTGGATTGGGGTTGATCGGTGGTTCCTTGGCCGAAGCGGTCAAGGCAACATTACCCGATGCCCGAATCCTAGGTGCCGACAGCCAACCAGAAACCATCAAGGAAGCCACGAGGGCGGAGATTTTTTCCTCTCTTAGCGCTTCTCCTGATGAGACCTGGAAGGACCTCGACCTGGTCGTTGTTTGTGTCCCGTTGGGCGCACTGGAAAATGTTTTAAGCCACCTCAAAAACTGTATTTCAAGCTCGACTATCCTCACGGATGTCATCGGCGTGAAAACACCTGTTCAAATTGCGGCACGAAAAATTCTCGGACCGGAGAATAACTTTGTAGGGTGTCACCCCATGGCGGGAGGCATTGTACCCGGCTTTTCAAACCGCAAACAGGACCTCTTCAAAGGCTTCCCTGTTGCAATTTGCGATGAGCCCAGCGCCACAATTGGCCAGCAACTTTTCGACTTCTGGACCAAGCTTGGTGCAAGCCCGATTTATATGACCGCCGATGAGCACGATAGGGTCGTCGCGTTCACCTCACACCTGCCCTACTTGAGTTCTGTCGTCCTTCGGGATTTCGCAGAGAATGACGAAACAACCCAGGGTCTTAGAGGACCGGGCTTTCAGCGCGCCACGCGGTATGCAGCTTTCTTGCCAGAAATAATGGGGCCTGTGGTTGCAGGCAATCCGCATGTGCCTGAGCTTCTTCGGGAGTTCGCAAAACGATTTGAAAAGCTGGCGTCGACCCTTGAAGATTCCCCGGCGAGTCTCGTCGAAGAATTAAAATCAGGTCCTCAGAGCTAGTTCATCTCAGCTCGTTGAAGTTCAATCTCAGACTCAACAACTTTACGGATTTCCTTTAGCCTTGTCTCATTCTGAGCTTCAAATCTTAAAACAAGAATCGGCTGGGTGTTACTGCACCGCACCAATCCCCAGCCATCTTCCCATTCAACTCGGGCCCCGTCGATATCAATCACCGAGAATGGTTCAGACTTCGCACGCTCTTGGAATGAACCAATGACACGCTTTACCAAATCAAACTTAATGTTTTCAGGGCAATCCATACGCAACTCAGGCGTCGACACTGTCTTGGGAACATCTGCTAAGAGTTCGCTCACCGATGCGTTCGTGCTGCCCATAATTTCGAGTAAACGCCCACTTGCATAGGCGGCGTCATCAAATCCGTAGTAACGGTGCTTATAGAAAATATGCCCGCTCATCTCGCCGGCCAAAGCCGCTTTCTCTTCTTTCATCTTCGCTTTAATGAGTGAGTGACCTGTGATCCACATGATGGGTTTACCACCGTGGGCCGCGATATCATCGTAGAGGGTCTTCGAGCACTTTACTTCGCCGATGATAACAGCGCCGGGCTCTTCTTTGAGTAAAGCTCTGCTCAAAAGAATCATGAGCTTATCACCCCAAATGACTTCACCGTTGCGATCAACCACACCAATTCGGTCGGCATCTCCGTCGAAAGCTAAACCAAGATCTGCGCCATGGCCTAAAACACTTCGCTTTAAGTCGGCCAGATTTTCTTCGACGGTTGGATCTGCATGGTGGTTAGGAAATGTCCCGTCAAGCTCGCAGTAGAGAGGAATAACCTCACAACCCATTCGCTCAAAAAGGGGTAACGCTGTAATTCCCCCAACACCGTTACCAGCGTCGACCACGACTTTAAGCTTTCGCTCTACTGGCTTGAGATTTTCCACAAGTTCATCGAGATAAGCATCCACCACAGGGGTTGTTTGATGGGTTGCCTCACCAGACTCGTAATCTTCATTTTCGATACTTAATCGAAGCTTTTGAATGTCCTCGCCAAACAATGAGCGGCCCAGCAAGGTTAATTTGAAACCATTGTACTCGGCTGGGTTATGGCTACCCGTGATAGCGATACTACCATCCGCATCCAAGTGTTCAATGGCCCAGTAAACAACAGGAGTCGGAACAACACCGATATCGATACTATGAACACCACTCTCACGCAGGCCGCGCCCAAGTTCAGCAGAAAAATCTTCACCACTGGGACGGCAATCTCGTCCAAGAACGACCTTTGTGCCGCCTCCACGCTTCACCCAAGAGCCAACCGCGCGACCTAAATGATAGGCCAGCTCAGGGGTTAGGTCCGGGCCAACAATCCCGCGAATGTCGTATTGGCGAAATATTTCACTGGAGAATTTCATTTCAACTCGTTTCGTTCCATTTCGATTTCGCGCTCTAACGCTTCGAGACGGTCTAGTAAATTATCACCCGTTATCTGCCCCATCGCGCGGTCATATGCTTTGCGATAAATCTTCCCGGGAGCATCCACTACCCCTGGCATACGCAGCGCTTCAACTCTTCCCTGATCCCAAGGCGTCGCCTCCTGCTCCAAAGTCGATTCCTCCGCACCGCCATCACATCCAGCGCAAAAACCAATGAGGCAAAACGCTCCCAATAAAATTATGGTTCTCATGGCAGCCCCCGCATATCTAGAAAAACTGATCCCTCGGTCACCTCTTGCATCCGCAACCGGTGGCGCTCATCTTCAACACGGCGAATTCTATCAAGCCGTTCTAATAGCTCTGTTTGCCCTACTTGCTTAGCACGCCTTGCAATGACATCAAGCTGAGCACGCCGTGTATAATGCTTGATAATTTCAAGATCCCGGCGGCGCTCGAAATCCCCGCGCGTATCCGCAGCGGGCGAGATTCCTCGGTTGCCCACCAAAAATGAGCCGCTTCTTATTCGCTTCTTAACCGGGGCCTTCACTGCAGGCGCAACATTAGGTACCACTTCGTCGGCCTGTGCTTTTGGAGTTGCTGAATTTTCCTGTTGGGCCAGGGCCGTAAACCCCGTAAGCGCCACAACAACGCATATACAAATCTGCTTTACTCGTTCCATCCCTTTTCCTTTAACATCGCCACGACCTGGCGCACCTCTTGAGCGCGTTCTTTGGGCATAACCAAAGTAGCATCTCGGGTGTGAACGACGACCAAATCGCGCAGTCCAATCGCCGCAACAACATGGTCTTCATCTGCAATCAAGGTACAGTCTCGTGTGTCAATTACGACCGTATTTCCCATAATGAGATTATTGTCTTCGTCTTGCTGCAAGACCCCATCCAAGGAACCTAAGCTCCCAACATCTGACCAGCCACACTCCAGCGGTATCACCGAAACCTCATGCGCATTCTCCATCACCGCATAATCGATGGAAACAGAAGGCAAGGTTTCATAAATGCTCGCAAGCTGTGCATCATACACATCGGTTCCGATATGTTCGCCAATCTTCATCAGACCACGATGCAACTCTATTTGCTGAACCTTCAATTCGTTTAATATATAATCGGCACGGACGATAAAAACTCCGGCGTTCCAAAGGAAATTTCCTGAATCGAGATAGCTCTGGGCAGTTTTTAAATCTGGCTTTTCTTTGAAGGACGACACTTGAAAGACACCGTCCAAGCCACTCTCTTTTCCGGCCTCAATATAGCCATATCCTGTTTCAGGCCGAGAGGGTTTAATGCCCAGCGTGACGATTCCAGACTTGGCCGCAGCCCGAGCCGCTAAATCCAATGCTTCGCAAAAAGCTGCCGAATCTCTTACGTGATGGTCTGCCGGCAGTATGACCATCATCGCGTCGGGGTCTTCGTGGACGAGATGCAGCGCTGCTAAGCCGATGGCTGCCGCGGTATTTCGAGCACATGGTTCCACCAGTACTCGTTCCGACGAGACATCCGGCACAACATCATGGCACCCTTGCGCATGAGCAGCTCCCACAACCATCCACCAATGCTTAGGCGCAACGACGGGTTGAATGCGGTCAAAAGTTTGCCAAAGCAAGATTCCTTGGCCACTCAAATCTAAAAGTTGCTTAGGTCGGTGCGGACGTGAAAGTGGCCAAAACCGAGTGCCTGAGCCACCAGCTAATACGACTGCACGTAAATGGTTTAATGCCTGCATAAGGGCTTCCTAGCAGCTCCACCGGGGCATTTCCAGCACGCTTTCAGGGTGTGAATCTCTTTAATACGTAACAAAAACGCTGAATCATGTAGGCTGTTGCACCCCAGATATTTTCGCCATCCCAATGAAGTTCCTGCATGGCAATTTCACTGCCTTTATAATTATGAACCTTGGTCACCCAGCGCGAATCATCCAGGAACACATCCAGCGGAACGGTAAACACTTTGGCGACTTCATGCTCTGAAGGCTTAAAAACGATATCTCGGGGTACGATACCCACGATTGGTACGACATGGTATCCGGTGATGGTGTTGAGATGATCCAGTTCTCCGACCACTGTCACGCACGCAGGGTCGATACCCAGCTCTTCTTCAGTTTCCCTAAGGGCTGTCGACTCGGGATTTGCATCCGAGTCTGTTGTGCCGCCGCCAGGAAAAGACACTTGTCCGGCATGAGAGGGTAACTTTTCAGTGCGCCGAGTGAGAATGAGCTCGAAACCATCGGAGTCGCTCATTTCACGCAATGCCACCAATACAGCGCTGGGCCTTAGCCCGGTACTCGGAAGCTCCAGCGACCGGTGGGCTCGAACGGCAGCGATTACGTCTTCTCGGTTCACAGAACACAAATCCCAAGAATACCTACTGGAATCAAATACGCGACAAAGTAATGCAATTTGCCCTGTTTCACGATGGGGATAAAGAAACGCAGGGCCAAAACTCCGACCAGCGCAGCGCTGAAAAATCCCACCACCAGCGGCAACACATCAATATGGGCGCCTGCCTCTACCGCATCCTTCGTCTTTAATAACACGGCACCGAGAATCGCTGGCACGCTCAATAAGAAGGAGTAACGCGCGGCCAATTGCCGGTCGAGTCCGAGAAGCATTGCACACGCTATGGTTGAGCCACTGCGGCTAATACCAGGAATGACCGCCATACCCTGTATGAGGCCGATGGTTAGTGCATCACGCAGTCCCATAGATTCTATGGTGCGGCTTGAACCTCTTTGAATCATGGTCAGCGCTAAGAGCCCTGCAGTTACCAATAACATCCATGCAGCAAACTTCGGCTCACCGAATAGCGCTTCGAGTTCATCTTTGAATACAAGACCAATACAGGCAGTTGGGACTGAACCGACAACAATCATTAAAAGCAGACGAACTTCCGGGTAATCCCTGAAAGCATTCTTCCAGTGCCGCACTTCGAAGATACCGAAGCCCAGTGCCAGAGTTTCGCTCACAATGCCTTTAACCGTATCCCGGTAAAAAGCGAGCGTAGCTACCAAAGTGGCCGCGTGTACAATCACGTCGAAGAGAATATGCGGTTC
>JABJBS010000133.1 GCA_018668695.1 Deltaproteobacteria bacterium | reverse complement strand
GTTGTGGGCGTTAAACCAGTTGTGGATACCTCGGCAGCTTCACTTGCTACCGAGCCCGATGGCTTCTCTAGTAATTTCGTGGCCTGGGTAAGGCTCGCTAAGTCATCAAGAGCTGGCATTTTGATAGGTCGAGACGATTCCGTCTCCACTTTGGACTCAGCACTTGGCTTGCGAAGACCCTGCAAGGACCTCTCGTGCTCACCTCTCACCTGACCGGCAAACTTCTCAAGTTGTGATGGACTGATTTCAATCGAAACAGAGTCAGCAGTTCGTTGCAGGATATAAGAGTTCGGTGCTTTCTCAATCGCTGCCGCCAAGCTCGCCCCATGGACAGAGGCATCTTCAACACCGGCTTGCTTCAAAGCCTGATTGGCCAAGTCTATGAGCGTTGATTGAGCTGGTAATGTTACTTTCATGAGCTGGCTCCTATTCAACAAGCCTCGAAGGCGATTCAAATACACCACCCCACACACAGAACACCGTCCAATTGGTTGAAAATACTTTGGTTTTCTTAAACAACTCCAAAGTGGACCCAAATAAAAAGACCAATTAAATCAGCTATTTGATTGGATGGCTGTGTAAGTAATTAGTCGACAAACGCTTACAATTGCCGATATGTCCTGGTTGTGGTGGGAAGTGCCACGTTTCATGGGGGTGAATCATGGGCTTGTTTCTAAAGCCAATTCTTCAATTATTGGTCATTGCTCTTCTTCTCTTTGGCTGTGGCCAAACACAAACCAGTAATATTTTGTCTCCGGCTACACCAGAAGTTGAAACCAACCCAGAGCCCAGCAACACCCAGCCAGCCCCTGAAAGCTCCACACAACCGGAGGCTGAATCGGAACCCGAGCCTGAACCTGAGCCTGAACCCATTCAAGTATGGACAGCTCCCGAGGGCGAAACGCTCGATTGTGAAAATACGCAAATTCCGTTTACGTTTAATCCGAGCAACCCAGACTACTCTTTAAACAATGCTTTTTGGACCATGTGGTTTGCCAAACGCTCATTTACCGGTGGTGAACAATCCACTCAAGACGAACTTGCTGGTCTCGGCTTTACTGACTACCAATACATCGAGAATGAAATAGCAGGCATGCAGGCCCTCATCACCGCGAATGAGACGAGCATGGTCATTGCTTTCCAAGGCTCGAAGCAAATTATCGATTGGTTTGCGAATTTCTATTTTTTCCAGGCAGATGCTTCTTACGATGTTCAAGGCAGGGTTCACCAAGGTTTTGCAAATGTGCTCAACAGTGAGTGGGCACAAATCATGGAAACCGTCGAGCGCTTTCATCGCCCTGGCCAAGCCATATGGCTAAGCGGCCATAGCCTCGGTGCAGCACTGGCAACGATTACAGCAGCCCGACTCCTCGAAGCTGGCTACGATATTGCGCCCCTCTTTACCCATGCGTCCCCGCGAGTGGGTGATGAACTCTTTGCTCAAAACTTCTATGAGCAAACTCAAGGTAAGCATTACCGTTTCGTCAATGGCGTGGATATCGTCCCACACTTGCCACCTGCGGGTACGGCAGCCGGCGCAGCCGCTAACTTTATTCCACTTGGCCTCACCAGCTTCAGTGAAGGTTTTTTAGCGGATCTAGGATACACGCATGCAGGGCAACTTTATCGGATAGAAACAGATGGCGCCCTGACTCACTTTCCAGGGCTACAAGAGGATGAAGACAACGATTACTGGTCCAACCTCAACATCGTCTCACTCTTCGACATGATTGTTAGCGATGCCCAAGAAGCTCTTCACAACGAGAACAGCTACCTTTGTAAAATGCGTGACCTCTGGCTGGCCAACTAGTCACCAACGTCCCTGCCTATAAGCGCCCTGCCGCCTCTACCTCAACATACATCCGCTCACGGTTACCGACAGGGACATGTAGCATAATGCGATCTCGTGCATGCAGGCATCCTCTTATGTGGGACAACGGTTTTTCGACACATCGCCATAGAACCGTTATCAATCCGACGATTTGAAGTTTTAAAAACTCAGTCTTCAATGCTCTTTGTGAGCCGCATCACACTCCACTTGGCCGATGCTCGCTTCGGAACCAATAAAATCGACGTTTGAAAAACGCCAATGTGAGGCTTCGCACATTTTAGTCTCATAGAACTGGACAGATTTAGGGGAAATCTTCCGAGGCTACCGCTGCATCCTCGCATCGGTCTTTCAACCGCTTGTTAATCCGGCACTTTCATCAAACTTCCCGATTTTCACACATGGCACGCGACCTGCACTCCCTAAGGTGTAAGAACGAAGTAAAGGACAAGAGCCGTGAAGAACCAACGAACAATTCAAATGCGAAAATGGGCAATTCGAATCGTAGGCGCTAGCATACTTTGCGCATCCGCAGTTTGTGGCATGGCTAAAGAGCCAAATCTTTCAAACTATTCCTCACGGCGCAAAGAAGTTGTGACGACTCAAACCGAAAGCGAGGAGCAAACCATTATTGCTGAATTAAGTGGAGCCATCTAAGACTCAACACCAAGAACCAACGGCAATCTATACTGCTCCTTGAAGAGAGCTTAAATGCCGCTCCAGCACAAAGGGGCCGAAAGGGATCACAGAAGCCAACACCGCTATGCTTATCGTTTTCATACCCCAGCCCTCAGCCTGCGCTGCCCGCAAACCAAAACCAAAATATAAGATAAAAAGCACACCGTGAGCCCAGCCCACCAATTTCACCGCCATCGCAATTCCAAGACCATATTTGAGTGGCATCGCAATAAACAAAAGCACAAGGAATGAAATACCTTCGGCCCAAGAAATACGGCTGAACAACTTTAGTGAATCAGACATCCCACACACTCTTCTCCGGTCATAGTAATGATGACGCTCTGTAATTTACGCCGCATCCTTAACGCTCAACTCTAAGAACTACAAGAGAGCATAGAGCACCCAGCTTTATGCCGTGCCCATTCAGGCATTTTCTCAGCGAACCGCTCAAAACTTGGCTGTTCGTCGTAAGGCCGCTTCATCACTTCCATTAGCTCGTGCAACACGGACTCATCACCGTTCTCCAGCTTCTCTATTGCCAGCTGAGCAAGATAATTACGCATGACATACTTGGGGTTCGTTTCATTCATCAGCGCCTTACGCTCCGCATCCGTGCGCTTTTCCTCGGTCAACCGCTTCATATAGCGTTGTAACCACCCGGCGATTTTTTTTCGATGCTCGGCGGAGATACCCTCTGGTTGATACCATGCATCCTCTAACGGCTTCATGATATCAGCCTCGGTTAGGCTTTGGACTTCCACCTGCCCTACTTTGATCTCTGCCAGCCTTCGATAAAACAAAGTCATATCGGTTTGGACCAAGCGTAAACACTTACCGAGCCCTTCTAGCAAAGCATCATCTTCTTCCTCACGAACGTTTGTGATGCCAATCTTGCGCAAGGCCATCTCCTTGTGCGTGGTTGTAAACCTGTCGCCATACTCACCTAAAATGGCCTCTTCTAACTTCTTGGTATCCGTGACCAAGGGAGTCAAAGACTCGGCAAACCTTGCAAGATTCCACATGGCCATTTGTGCTTGATTCCCGAAGCTGTAGCGCCGTTGTCCTGCATCGGTGGTATTAGGCGTCCAAGAAGTGTCGTAGGCTTCAAGCCAGCCATAAGGTCCGTAATCAATCGTAAGCCCTAAAACAGACATGTTGTCTGTATTCATCACGCCATGCACAAATCCCACCCGCGTCCAGTGGACAATCATATCAGCAGTACGCCTGCATACTTCCTGAAACCACTTTAAGTAAATGCCCTCATCATCCACCGAGCCAAGCTCCGGGAAATGCGTAGAGATGGCATAATCGGCCAATCGCTTTAGAAGCGCTTTATCCTTTTGAGCTGAAAGAATCTCAAAATGACCAAAGCGCAGAAATGACGGAGCGGCACGGCAAACAATAGCACCCGGTTCATAAGCCGCATTGCCATCGTAAAACATGTCCCGCAAAATCTGATCACCGGTCGCAACCAAACTCAGGGCCCGTGTGGTGGGTACGCCGAGTGCGTGCATTGCTTCCGAACACAGAAACTCACGAATCGATGAACGCATCACCGCTCGTCCGTCACCCATTCTAGAATATGGAGTAGGCCCAGATCCCTTGAGCTGGATTTCCCAACGTTCAGCGCCCGCCACCACTTCTCCCAATGAAATGGCACGCCCGTCACCTAATTGACCGGCCCAACTCCCAAACTGATATCCGCCGTAACAAGTAGCCACGGGATCCATGCCTGGGAGAAGCTGATTGCCCGAGAAGACTTGCGAGAAGGTCTCTAAACCCCAACTCTCTAAGTCGATCCCCAAACGCTGGACCATTTCATCTGACCAAATAAGTGCCTTCGGATTTGAAACCGGCGTTGGCTGGACTCGGGAGTAACAAGCCCCCATCACCTGGCGACGGCGGTTCTCAAGCTCGGGGTCCCCCGTAAGCTCTCTTACAAAGCTGTTATCGAAGTTCATCGTTATAGAATTTTCAGACATCAACTCTATCGCCTTTGGTTGAAACGAGGGTTTAGTAGACTCTGATACAGCTGCGAAGTCCCTGTAATCAAGAGGCCTATCTAAGTTGCTCCAACAAATCTAAACTTCAAGCACTCAAGCACCCGCCACTTGCTTCCCACAAGCCAATCTGAGAGACATTTGGGATGTATCTGAGTTCCGAAAAGACAAACATCAAGCTGCTTGGAACGGTCTTCATAACGCTGTGTTGCCTTGCTAGCCAGCTTCCATCTGAGGCGGCTGCATCCCGAGTCTTTCCTTCAAGTCATGGGCCTATTCAAGCAACGACCTTAAAGAGCGACCTCCATCATCCCTGGGGAATGGCTTTTATTAACGCGAACCGTGTTTTAATTACCGAGCGCCGAGGTCGCCTATTGGCGTTGAACTTGAAAAGCAAACACACTCAGGTCGTGCGGGGACTTCCACGTATCATTGCTCAGGGTCAGGGAGGGCTGCTGGATGTAGCCATCGATCCCCAATTCGAAAAAAATCGTTGGGTTTACATCAGTTATACCGGAGGGCTACCGCGCTCCAAAAGCACCCACGTGGGACGCGGTAAATTACAAAATGGGAAGCTCAACCAATTTCAAGTGATTTTTAAAGCCAGCCCCTTGATGAAAAGTCAGTTTCATTTCGGTAGCCGTTTGGTGTTTTCCAATCAAGGTCATCTTTACATCTCTCTTGGAGAGCGTGGTCAAAAATCGCTGGCCCAAGACCCATCCAATCATTCGGGATCCATGATTCGCGTCTGGCCAGATGGCAGCGTTCCTGCGGACAACCCCTTTTTGAAACAAAGAGGATATCAACCCTCCATTTTTTCTTACGGACACCGCAACATGCAAGGTGCAGCTCTTCACCCCACAACAGGAGAAGTATGGGCACACGAGCACGGACCCAAAGGAGGCGATGAAATTAATGTTATTCGCCCAGGGAGAAACTATGGGTGGCCCAAAACAACCTACGGGATAGACTACGACGGCACTATTATCTCGACCCAGACGACCCTCCCCGGCATCACATCCCCAATACACCATTGGACTCCGTCTATCGCTCCCTCAGGTATGGCATTCGTTAAGGGACCGCTTTTTTCAAAATGGCGAGGTGACCTTCTAGTCGGCGCGTTAAAGGACCGGCGCTTGATGCATCTGACCATTCGAGGTGAACAAGTGCTTGAGCAAGAACCTCTGCTTGGTGAACTTGCTGAGCGCATTCGAGATGTAGAGATAGGTCCCAGCGGTGCCATTTATTTACTCACCGACAGTAAAAACGGAAGTCTTCTCAAACTGACGCCGCAACAGTGACCTCCGCGCAAAGTGACCCATTTCAGGATACGAGCACTTAACCACTGGACACCTATTTGTCACACGCGTATGAGCCCAACTTGCTGGCCTCAAAGGCCCTCATTGTGGAGTGAAACATCGCGACCGAACGCAGAACACAGGATCCAGAGGGGATAAAAGCCCTCAGTCATCCGTCTCAATCAACGACAAAACGGTTGATTTCGCTTATAAAAGCATGCGCCGGGCTCTACATAGCCCTAATAATCTACCATATCGTATTTTTTAACCGTGAGCTGCCGGAGAAAGTCACTCTAAACTATACCGAACTCCCACTCCTGCTTTCTATCTTCATAACAGGCTACCTCTTCCTGAAAGATTCCCGATACCGCGGTATCTTTGCCGCCCTGCCCATATTTCTGACTTACTTGGCTCATGACTACTACTTGTGGATCTTCAAACGCTGTCCCAACTTGCGCGAACTGACGAAAATAGAGGAGCTTCTTGGTATCCTCACTCCACTGTCTATTGCGCTGACTGTGGCGGCTACCCTTGGGCTATCGGCTATCCTGATATTCGCGCTCAATAAAAAACGGCTCCTGTCGTGGAGAATTCTCATTTTGGTTCTGTGGAGCATTCCGACGACCCTCATCTGGAACCAGCCCGGAGAAGTCTACGCCAAAGCTCGCCATGAATTTCAATTGAAACAGTGGTCAGCCTTAAAGAACGTTCAGAACCACGGGCGCCTCTTTATGACCTTCGTGAGAGCGGCCGACCACCTCAACAACCTGCGTAAACTCCAGGCCAACCTGGGCGATATAGAAAACTCCGCGTTGTACATCCAGCCCGAAGCGTTCCCAACATTCCAGCCTCGAAACGTTCATATCGTGGTGATGGAAAGTTTCATCGACGCCACTCTTTTGGAAAATGTTAAATTTAGTCGCCCACCAATTCATGAAGACATGCAAGCCATTCTCGATGCCGGTCGCTCAACTTCTATTTCACCTTATTTCGGAGGTGGAACTGCCGAAAGCGAGTTCGAGGTCCTCTGCGGCGTTCACGCGTTTACATGGTACCAAGAATTTAAGCTCATGACTGGCGCACCCACATACTGCTTGCCGCGCATACTTGGTTTAATGGGATACGATACCATTGCACGTCACCCCTTTAAACAAGTCATGTACAACCGCGACCTCGCCTACCAGTCACTGGGCTTTCAACAGAAATATTTCCTCGATACGACTGACCCTGCCATGAGGCTCTTTGAGAAGCCGCGAACCAGTGAGCATGTGCTTGACATAAACCTATATGCAAGAACACTCGAAAGTTTAAAATCACAACTTCATACCGGGCGTCCTGTCTTTAATTACCTACTGACGATGGAGGGGCATACCCCTTTCCACTTAGATTCAGCCACCCAACCCGTCGTGGTGGAAGTTGAGCCTGAGAATTGGCTCACGCAGGTCCTCGCGAATAAAACCTATTATCGAACAAAGGCGCTGGCTGGTTACATCAACAAGCTCATGACCTTAGACCCCGAGAGTATTATCATCGCCGTGGCCGACCATTTACCACCCATGACTGAACATGGTGCCTATTTCTACGAGAGCTGGGGATACAGCGCGTGGAACCAAGGTAAAAGCAAATTAGGGCTAAGAGAACAATTTCTGGTAGTCATCGACGCCGGCGAAGTCATGACACTTGCCCCGTTAAACCACTACAACATTTATCAATTCGTTCTCAACAGCCTCTCTCGCGGTGGCTACTGTAAGGACCACAGTTGCTGGAACTCTCCAAGCGACGTACCACAGGCAAGCTTATCCGAGGAAAACTATAAAAACCTGCTCGGCATGAGCATGATTCCAGAAACCACGGCCAACCTACATTAATTCACCTCACTGATAAACTTCAGCCGGCCCGCCAACTCAAAACCGAACTCCGAGACATTCTTAGCTTTCAACCGCCCTCCTCTCTGGATACTATTATCCAGTTAACCAGCTGCAAGCCGTGATCAAGCTGCAGTGTCTCAGTTGTTACAGACAAGCAGGAATCAAAACATGAAGCAGATTATTTGTACTGTCGCCGCCGCCCTCATTCTGACTGCCTGTGGAGACTCCGCACCCGATAAACCCAACCCCTTAGGCTGGCTTCATGTTGAAGACGGCCGAATCGTAGATGAAGCCAATCGTGAGATTATACTGCGAGGTATGAATGCGCGCATAGAAGGTCTCTTCGATGTGGTATTCGATGATGGCCGAACACGGCTCGAACCCATCCCAACCTTTTCGCAACAAGATGCCAACGAGATGGCTGATGTGGGTATCAACTTCTTAAGACTGCCCATCAATTGGAGCGGCCTTGAACCGGAAGAAGGTGAATTCAATCTCGACTACCTCGCGCAAATCGATGAAGTGGTGGAGCATTGTCGCAATGCCGGTATCTATGTCCTGATTGATTTTCACCAGGATGCTTATTCCAAAGAACTCGGCGAAGATGGCGCCCCCTACTGGGCCATTCTTCCACAAGCTGAATTTACCCATGAAGGTCCCCTTGAAGACCTCGATGAGCGGCGGGGCTCACCTCAAGTCCTCGATGCTTTCGAAAACTTTTTCGATAACGCTGAAGGCATCATGGACCGATTTATGCCTGCCGTGGAAATGGTCGCGGCCAGATACGCAAGCGACTCAACCGTACTCGGCTTTGAAATCATGAACGAGCCCGTTGCCTTTCACGCAACCGATGGCATCAACAAGTTGTACAATTTTTATAGTCAGGTCACTCAAGCCATTCGCGCCGTGGATGCCAAGCATACCATTTGGATGGAGCCAGACGCATCACGCAACTTCCTCTTGGTATCTGACGCTCCCAATGGCTTCGAAGATCCCAATATTGTCTACACACCACACATGTACCCTCCATTCAGCGATACCGAGACTTGGGACAGCGCAAAGTGGATCGAAGAACTCACCTATACCTACGACCGTATGATGAAAGAGAAACAAGACTGGGGCGCGGCACTCGTACTTGGCGAATGGGGAGCTAACCCCTGCTGGGAAGGTTCGATTCCCTATATTCGTGCTTCTCACAGCATCTTTAACGCACGCCTCATGGGACAAACGTTCTGGTTATGGAAAGAAAACTGCCAAGGCTTTTGGGGACTCTACGACCGCAATGAAGATGAAGATACCTGGACTCTCAATGAACAGGCCGCCAAGGAAGTGGGTCAGCCCACCGTCCACGCTGCACCTGGAATTTTTAAGAGCCTCAGCTTTGACGCAGAATCCTCGCGCCTAACCGCCGAGATTGAAACTGGGGAAGCGGGCTGGGCACAACTATTCTTACCCACCCGTTGGTATACAGACCAAGCGGTGGGAACACTTAATGGTGAAGCACTGGATTTGATTCCTCTAGGCAACAACAGATATGAAGCATTGATTCCGTCAGGAAATCACACCTTGGTTGTTGAGTAGTCCATCGATGACTCAACAAGAGGAGTCTTGAAATGGGAAAGCAGATAGAACATTTCGGGTGGTTGGTCTCACCCTACAGCGCCAAAACAAGGTCCTATCTTAAATATAAGAGAATTCCATTTAAGGATGTTGAACCGAATATTTTCGACTTTTATACGAAGATTCAAAAATCGGTTGGGCGCATCATCATGCCTACCCTCCGGTTGCCCGACGGAACATGGTTGCAAGATAGCAGCGATATCATCGACAAAATGGAATCGGCTCACCCCAATCGAAGCATCACGCCCGATGGAACCATTCAAGCCCTTGTAGCCCTCCTATTCGAACTCTATGGCGACGAGTGGCTGCCCATGGCAGCACTCCACTACCGTTGGAATATTCCGGCCAATGAGCAGTTTGCGCTTAAAGAGTTTAGTCGTTGCGCCTTACCGATAATCCCTGCAGCTTTAGGCAAACTTGTTATTCAATCCATGGCCAAGAAAATGCAGAGCTACCTTCCTGTCCTTGGGGTTACCAAAACCACCCAACCGGGCGTTGAGAAGATGGTCACCCGGCTCATCGCTGATTTGAATACACATTTGAGCGTCCACCCTTTTCTTCTAGGCGGTCGCCCGTGCATTGGCGACTTTGCTCTCTTTGGTCCGCTATGGGCACACCTCTACCGTGACCCTGGCTCAACATTCCTCTTCGATGACGCGCCTCATGTAGTGTCGTGGCTTGAGAAACTTTTAGACCCCACACATGTCTGTGGAGATTTTCTCGCCAACGATGAAATCCCCGAGACTCTCTTGCCGCTCCTCAAAGGCATCTTCGACGAGCAGATTCCATGGGTCGCTCAGCTCATCGGCCACATCAACAAATGGTGCCACCAAAACCCAGACTCTAAACGGGTGCGAGGCGCAGTGGGTGTTGATAACTTTAGTGTGGGTGGAATCGCCGGCGAGCGTAAACTCGCTACTTTTGTTCAGTGGAAGGCCCAGCGTTCCATCTTTTTCTACCAAAACTCCGACGAGCCTCAGCGCACACAGATTGCCTCTTGGCTGGATTCACTCGGCGTAGGAGGCGCACTGGATATAGATATTCAATTCCCGCTGGAGCGCCGCAACTTTAAAGCTGTCATCACGAACCGCTGAGAACGGCCCCACCATTTCAAATTAGCGCCTAAAATCAACCGATTAAATTCATTTTCAATCCCCAAGATTCTGGGATAACTTACGCCCGAACCTCCTACTAACTTGGGCAAAACGATGGATACAGTCAGTACCGTTTTATTGGTCGCAGGCATTGCACTTCTCGTCGCGGAGCTGGTTCTCCCCGGTGGTATCGTCATGTGGCTGGGCGTAAGCTCACTTCTCCTCGTTGGAGCACGGCATTATGGCTACGTCCAAGAATTGCCGAATCTCTTCTTTGCCTGGAGCGCCCTTTCGGTCGGTCTCGTCAGTTTCAGCGTCCTATTCCTACAACGGTTCTTTCGTGGGGACGTAGAATCCAATCACTTTGACGATATCGAAGAGGCAATAGGACAAGAGGTGGAAGTTGAAACGACCGTAACGCGTGAAAACAATTCCGGACGTGTCGTTTATCAAGGAACAGCCTGGAAGGCACAAACCGACGGTGAAGATATCCCGGTTGGTTCCAAAGCCGTCATCACCGGCCGAGAAAATATAACGTGGCTCGTTAAACCCCAATCAGCAACCAAGGAGGTGTAGAATGTCTACAGCCTTATTAGTCATTGTCGTCGTTGTCATATTCGTGTTGAAAAATATGTTCCTTGTTGTTCAAGAACAAAACCGCGTCATTCAAGAAAGGCTTGGTAAATACCACGCTACCCTTACCCCTGGCTTTCACTTCTTGATCCCTTTTGTCGACCGCGCTGCCTACACTCAAGAAATGAGAGAACAAGTTCTGGATGTTCCAAGTCAGTCTTGCATCACCTGTGACAACATCCAGGTGGAGGTTGACGGACTCGTTTACCTGCAAGTCGTCGACGCATCCAGTGCTTCTTATGGTATCTCCAATTACCGGAACGCTTCTGTAAACCTAGCTCAGACCACCATGCGTTCTGAAGTGGGTAAGATTGACCTGGATACGACGTTCTCTGAGCGCGACCTTCTCAACAGCAACATCGTCCGCGAGATTGACCAAGCATCAGACAGCTGGGGAATCAAAGTGTTGCGTTATGAGATTAAGAACATAGAGCCTTCCAACCACATTGTTGAGACGATGGAAAAACAAATGGAAGCAGAGCGTGACAAGCGCGCGGAAATCACCCTCTCCGATGGTGAGCGAACCGCTGTCGTTCTCGTCTCTGAAGGTGACCAAATTGAAGCCGTCAACCTTTCTCAAGGTGAGAAGGAAAAGCGAATCAACGAAGCACAGGGTAAAGCACAAGAAATTGAGCTTATCGCAGGAGCTACGGCTGATGGTGTAAGAGCTATTGCCCAAGCCATTGCTCAACCTGGAGGCGACAATGCCCTCAAGGTTCAATTGGCCGAACAGTTCCTTGTTGAATACGGAAACATTCTTCAAGAAGCGAATATCTCAGTACTTCCTGCAGACCTCGCCAACTTGAAGTCCGTTATCGAAACAGTGCAAACCTCGGTAAGAAATTAAGGAGACTGACATGGATATCAACTCAATTAGCCAAACTATTCTATCCTTATTAGGCCTCTACGTGCTTCTGCAATTTGCTCGGTCCATTCGCTTGGTCCCCAACATGCAAGCATTTATGGTTGAAAGACTCGGCCGCTATCACACCACTCTAGGGCCTGGTTTTCACGTCCTGATTC
>JABJBS010000132.1 GCA_018668695.1 Deltaproteobacteria bacterium | reverse complement strand
TGCAGGCATGACCGGAGCTGGTTTTTTCGCAGCCGGTGGAGCTGCTTTTACAGCCGGTGGTGCAGCCGGTGTTGGAGCTTGTGGCTGAGCTGCCGGTTGACCGGAAGCTGCTCGCATTACGTCTTCTTTAAGTACACGCCCGCCAGGACCCGTGGCTTGAACATCCGCTGGGTTTACCCCGGTGGTGGCCATTGCCCGCTGCGCAGCTGGCATGACATGCCCCTGAACCGCGTTAGCCGGAGGAGTTGGCGTCGTTGCAGCTTCTGGAGCTGCGGGAGCAGCCACAGCGGGTTTAGCATCCACCGCGCCTTCTTCCATGTAACCGATGAGGTCACCCACTTGGGCCACTTCGCCTTGCTTCTTAATAATCTGCGTGATGGTTCCGGCAACGGGCGCAATGACCTCCGCTGTGACTTTATCGGTTTCAATCATGACGATGGTTTCATCCATCGCAACGCTGTCACCTTCGTTCTTGAGCCATTCACCGATTTCAACTTCGGTAATCGATTCGCCTACGGCGGGAACCTTGAGTTCAACGGCCATTTCAAGCGCTCTCTTTCGTGGAGGAGATGTTCTTAGTAATCAATCTGTTCGTATTCATGTTAGCTGAAGGCCTTTTCAATGAGGCGCTTTTGTTCCAGCTTGTGACTGGCTGCAGAGCCTGTGGCCGGGCTGGATGATTCGCGTCTTGAGATGCCGGAGAAATTCCATTTCCCAAGCACTTTAGTGCCAAAGCGCGCCCAAAGGTGTCGCCATGCGCCCATATTTTCTGGGGCGTCTTGAACCCAGACAACAGGGGCCGATTCCGGGTAAATCCCGAGCCGTTCTTGCACCGTAGAATCGCGCAGTGGGTAGAATTGCTCGATACGTAGAATCGCAACATCGTGTCTGTCGTTTTCTTCACGGTGCTGTTCCAGCTCGTAGTAGAGCTTTCCGCTGCAGAGAAGAACTTTGGTGACACCCTCACGCTTGGGATCAGAGTCAGCCAGGATCGCTTCAAACTTACCGTCGGCAAGTTCTTCCAGCGTTGATGTCGCCTTAGGATGCCGAAGCAGGCTCTTAGGTGTCATGACAATCAGTGGTTTACGCCACTTGCTGTGAACTTGTCTTCGAAGCATGTGGAAGCACTGAGCCGGTGTACTTGGATAACAAATTTGAATGTTATCTTCGGCAGCCTGATTCAGATACCGCTCCAAGCGTGCGCTGGAGTGTTCGGGACCCATGCCCTCAAAAGCGTGTGGTAAGAGCATGACAAGACCGCAAAGACGTTGCCACTTGTCTTCACCGCTGACGATGAATTGGTCAACGATGACCTGTGCAACGTTTGCGAAATCACCAAACTGAGCTTCCCAGATGCAGAGCCCGTCGGGCATATCGAGGCTGTAGCCATATTCGAAAGCCAATACGGCTGTCTCGGTGAGAGGACTGTTGTGAATTTCAATATCAGATTGGTCAGGGTCTAAATGCTGTAGAGGCATATAGTTCATGCCGTTGGTCTGATCGTGAAGGACGGAGTGCCGGTGGCTGAATGTACCACGCTGACTGTCTTGGCCCGTCATTCGAATACGAGTTCCCTCGGTTAAGAGGGAAGCAAATGCCAAAGCTTCCGCTGCGCCCCAATCGAGCTTCTTTTCACCGCGCGCCATGGCACGCCGCGTATCAAGAATTCGTCTTAATTTAGCGTGAACCGTGAAGTCGTCGGGTAGATGTGTTTGCATCTCTAGAAGATAAGCCAACCGATCTTTCTTGATTCCAGTCTTGGCGCTCACCGCGTTGTCGTAGCTTCCACCCTGATAGCTTTGCCAAAGGCCGCCCATGGTTGCATCTTTGACGATGGAATCATCAATGGCTGCTTCCTTAAGCTGCTTTTCTAGGAATTCTTTACGCTCCGTTGAGATACGGTCAGCATCCTCTTGGGTTACTCCGCCGGGACGCATCAGGTTAGAAAGGTATCCATCACGTACGTTTTTACGAGCGCGAATCGCCTTGTACATCAGTGGCTGTGTAAACGAGGGTTCATCACCTTCGTTGTGCCCGCGTCTTCGGTAGCTGTACATATCGATGACGACATCTTTTTCAAACGTCCTACGAAACTCCGTTGCAAGTCGAACCACTTGGGCAACCGAATCTGGGTTTTCGCCGTTGACGTGAAAGATGGGTATCTGCAGCATCTTGGCAACATCCGTTGCGTAGGTGCTTGAGCGGTGCTCAGCAGGATCTGTTGTAAAACCAATTTGGTTATTGATGACGATGTGCAGTGTACCACCGGTTCGATATCCCGGTAATTCACTCAGGTTGAGTGTTTCTTGAACAACACCTTCCCCTGCAAAAGCAGCATCACCGTGAATCACGATGGCCATCTTGTTGGTTCGGTCTTTGTCTCCGAAGCGGTCCTGTTTGGCGCGTACCCGGCCTAGGGCAACTGGGTTTACGAATTCCAGGTGACTTGGGTTAAAACAAAGTGAGAGGTGAACTTCACGCCCGCTACTTGTGACCCAGTCTGAACTGTAGCCCTTGTGATATTTTACATCACCGCGGCCAAGCATGTGTTCGGGATCTTTATCGGCAAATTCTTTAAAGACATCTCGTGGGCTTTTACCCATAATATTAACGAGTACGTTTAGCCGGCCACGGTGGGCCATGGCCAAGACAACCTCATCGATGCCATCTTCACCCGCTGTTTCAATGGTTTGATGCAGCAGCGGAATCATACTTTCGGAGCCTTCAAGCGAGAAGCTTTTGGCACCCATGAATTTACGCTGGATAAATTCTTCGAGAATGACAGCATCGGTAAGCTTGGCTAAGGTGCGAAGCTGTTGCCCGTGGGTAAGCATGATGCGGTTTTCGGTTATCTCCATACGCTCTTCGAGCCATTGCTTCATAACCAGATCATCGATGTGCATGTACTGCACGCCGATCGATCCACAGTAAGTTCGTTTGAGGCGTTGGACGATTTCCCGCAGGGTCATGGGCTCTAGGGCGTGAATACTGTCGCCTGAGAACTTGAGATCCATGTCCGAATCGGTGAAGCCATAAAATGCAGGAAAAAGCTCGGGCTGAGGTGGCCGTGGCAATCCCAGTGGATCAATGGAGGCAACCAGGTGCCCGCGCACACGGTACGCCCTTACCAATTGAATCAGTCGATCCTGAAGGGCCGCTGCTTGTGCCGATGTTACTCCGTTATCTTCTCCTGTTTGATTGGGAGATGATTCAGCATGACCGTTCCCGCCTGTATTTGGCGGTGCTTGGATCGTTTGGCCGTTGAACAGACTTGCAGGTTGAAACGCAGGGCCCAGTCTTGGGTCTTGTGCGAAACCAGCATCGTCATCCATGCTTTGGAAATAAAGTCTCCATCGTTCTTCAACGGAGTTCGGATTTTCTACATATTGCGCATACAACTCTTCGACATAGCCGAGGTTGCTTGCGGTTATGGGTAGCTCGGAATGCGTCATGTCCCGCTCCCGTCCTGCGAACCGTGCCAACGCGGCATCCAAGTTCCAGAGACTCGCTATATAGTATCCACCTGAGGCGGACGGTCAAAAGATACGATGGATAAATTCACCTAAATGAAGACTTCATCCATAATATGTAAGTAAATGTCGGATAAAAATTTAGGGTAAACGGAACATGCTTTCTGGTAGCTTTTGGTTTTTCTTAGCTTCCACGACCGCTTGCTCCTTGACCAGAATATCATTTTTCCAAGTCTCAATGGTGCTCGGAAACCATTTGCCTGCAGCTGATTTCTGATGGTCCAGGTAGCGCTTTTCCACTTTGTCTCCAGCCGAACCAGCGGCTGAGTAGAGAACGGAGCGCACGAGCACAAATGATTGTTTATCGAGCCAAACCTGCGGTTTAAGGGGCTCAAATGCTTTTGCACCGACAATGTAAACCGGTCGGTTACCTGACCGGCCCAGAGCAACCACCGAGGTATCCACGCCAGCGGCAGACAAGACATCAAGCATACGCAATGCTCGCTCATCCAGGTTCTTGCCCTTGGGAAAGAGCAGGGCCGTGAGGACGTCGGTTTGATTGTTGGAGCTTTTCTTGAAGCTGCCGGAAGTCGTATCAGCGACCTGACCCTCATTTTCGAGGTAGATCAGAGCTTGGTCGGCCCCGGAGAGCAACCGAGATCGTTCGGCGCGTTTGAGATAAAATCTTTCGGCCACCGTTTCTGAACCTTGTTGAGATTCAAGCTTAATGGATACATCCTCAACTTTAAGTCGGCTGATTTTATCAGCAAGCATCCGCATGATGTATTCCGCGGGTAAGACGTAGGCGTGAGCCTGGCCAGCCATCCCAATTAAAACCAAAACGGTACATATAGATTTGAAGTGTCGCATCATGGGTGCGAATAGCAAACCACCTGCCCCTGAGCAACGCCGGTGATTAGACAGGTCACGAGAAAATGAACCTGAGTACTAAATGGAGTACGTAACTGCGATCCCGGCAAGGTGAACTCCCCCGCCAAAGGTAACCGCTTCGTTCTCAGCAGTCGCCGAGGAGGTGGCACCCTGAAACTCGATTCTCTGATAGGCTAAGTCGACAGCCGTGCCTCCAGGTAGGGTAAGCCCCAAGCCAAGGCTGATACCCAACCGGCTGGAGTCAGGAGAATCAGCCCCTACGGTTTCAGCTGGAACCGGGGACGGGTCATAAAATGCTCCGGCCCGCAGTGTTAGTAAATCCATGGGCTGGTAGCTTACGCCAAGCCGCGGGGTCACTGTGGTGCCCCACTGGCGCTCTTTAAACACATCTTCAGTTCCCTCGTCTTCAAAGTCGATGGCAAGTTGTTCAACACTGGACCAAAGTGTCACATCCACGTCGGCGTTGATTGCGATCTGGTTTCCGATGCGGGTCTCAACCCCGAAGCTTAGCTGATGCGGCATGGTCAGGCTGGTGTTCACTGGGCCATTGGCTGCTCGGTTCTGAAATTCCTCCGGAGTTTGAAAGCTGGCAAAACCGTCTAGGTTAAAGTGGGTCTTACCCTTCCAGGCGGCACCAAGACTTAACCAGTCTGTTGGCTCGATGAAGATGGAAGCGTGTCCACCGATGGCAGTTGCCGCTGTATCTAAGCTGACGGTTCCTTCGTCGGAGATAAAGTCGATATTCCGTACAAATTGGAGTTCTGCGTTATCGAAGAGCACTCCCGCAGCAACGGAGACCATACCGTAGCGGCCGCCGAGAAAGAGACTTGTTCTCAAGACTTTAAAGTCGGCTGAGACGAGGTCAAAGCGACGGGTCCAGTCTGCGGGCCAAGAAATCCCGGACCCGTAGGGCACGGTAAAGGAGGCGCCGATGGCAAAGTCTTGCGTGGCATAACTTGCGTGAGCGTGAGGTGGGACACTGAGCCCACCCTCGGTTTGCGACTCAAAACTGGTGGCCTGCGCACTTAAGGTTGGAGCTGCTAAGATGGCGCCCAAAGAAACTTTGAGCCCAGGAGCAAAAAGTGTTGCCGCCGGATTTTTGTAGGCTGCTGCAGCATCGCCTTTTCGGGCGGTGGCGGTACCACCGGCTGCCATGGCGGTGACGCTGGTATCTGCTGTGGTGTAGCCTGCGGCGAAAGCCGGTGAGCTAAGTGCAAAGCAGCAAAGCGAGATCAATATTGATTTATAACTCATGGGTAAGCCCCATCGACCAATACAGTGCCTGCGTCCCAATGACCGGGTAGGTAGGCTGGTTCAACAGGGATGACAATAAAGCCGTGGCTCGCTGGGTAGTCATAGCGAGGAACCTCACCGCGCTCTGAAATGGCCAGCGTGTTGTCGTTTGGAATAATGGTATCGAGCGTGGCCATTTGAATAATGACTTTTCGGTCGGGCATGGCTGCGCCGGTATTGAAGTCCTCTTTTAAGAGGTAACGTGCAAAGCTTTGCGGATCGACCGGGTCGACCAACCAGCGGGCGATCAGCATCGCTTGGTCAAACTCTTGAGAGCCGGGAACAAATCCGTGGTCATCGATAAACTTTTGAAAGTGTGGTCCGAACCATGGTGAATTTTGAAAAAGCGGAATCAGGTTACCACCGGGTACATTGAGCACGGAGCGGTTAATCATGGGCTGCGTGGATGTGAATACCGAGCCTATGATGCCGCCGAGGCTTTGTCCTACATAGCCGAAGTCAGGAGCGATGTCGTAACCAATTGCCGTACGCCAGTCGCCTTGACGAAGTGAGCGGAGCAAAGTGTTGAGGTCGGCAATCGCCTGATAAAAATGGTGAGTCGTTCCGTGGAGGTTATCGATTTCGATAAATGCCGCGCCCGAAGCCTGGTACATCGGAAGAACCGGCCACTTGTTGAGGTAATTACCTTCTCCATTGTTATCAACGCATCGGCCATCTTCAGCGCAAGTCGAACCCGACTCACAAGCTTGAGGGCAGATGAACTCGCCTGGGTTGAGGGGATTTTCTTGGCACATGGGGCCAAAGTCAGTGCAGTGGGTGCGTTCGCCATGGTACGGGAAGTCGATGCCGATGGTAGCATAACCGGCCTCAGCCATCGTATCAGCCAGGGCGTAAACCATACGTCGTTCAGTGACAATGGCATGTCCAAAGATGACCGTTTTAAGTGGCTCGTCGGGCCGAACGTTTTTCGGGATGGTCATCGTGAAACGAACAGGCTCTAGGCTCCACGTACCATCTTCGTAATTCTTACGAGTCGTATGGTCCAAGAGGTTTGGCATCATGATGGTTCCGTCGATGACGCGCTCTACATTAAACATGCTGACGGCCCCGATCGGGAATTCTAGGATGGTATCGAAAACAGTCTTATCGTGTTCGACGATGGGGTTTGGGTCGGTATTGAGATTGGTTGCAAGGTCACGGCTTCTGAGCATCTGCTCTTTGATTTCCATGGTCTTGAAAGTCCAAGCACTGGCTACGTTGCCCGATTCGAGCTTTCCGTTTTGATAGAGTTTAGCCAGTGAGGGAGCGGTGTGGCTGCGAACCAGTTCAAGACGCGCGGCGCTGTCGTTATCAAGCGCGGCCATTGAAGAGCGGCCGTCTTCAACGAGCGGGTTAACGACCATGGCCAGCATTCCAGGGAGCATGGCTTCCACGGCAATACCGTCAGAGTTTTGCAAGGCAGTGGTAACGACCATCATGTGGAAGGTATCTGGATCGAGCATGCCGCTTGTAGGGCGTACTTTGATAAACTTCTCACCGGTACGGCTCTGGATATCGATTGCGATTTCTTCGAGGGTTCCGTCAGCTTTTTCGGCAAAGAGTTTAACGCTATCACTGTTGAGGGTTTGAACAGCGATAGGACTTGTAAGCTCAAAGTAAAGGTCCGAGCTTAAGCCAAAGCCATCGAACTGGTTGATGGCCGCGAGGTTTTCTTTTTTAAAGTTATCGTAATCTTCGCGGATTGGAATTTCGACAAGTCCACTGGTTGGGTTACGCAGAAAATCCGATGGCAAAGGCATTTTCTCAAGAGCCTTGTCCATGAGGATTTCTGGAGCTTGCGTAATATTAAAGCTCCAGAGGTGAGCCACACTGGCTCGGCTCGTCCCGCGTGCGCTCATGTGTTCGAAATAGGGAAGAAGGTCTAAGCGGATGGTTTCGAGTGTTTGTGCTTTTTCAAGCCGGTCTTCGGCGGTTGCCCCTGGGATTGCTCGAGTATGCTCTAAGAGGCTTTCCTCTTGGCGTAAAAACCAGAAGGCTGCGTCTGCAACAACCGTCTCGCCATTTTGACCTTTCACGCCGTTTACACCGCCGATTACGCTGATGAAGTATTCACCGCCGCGCTTCCAGCCCATGCCTGGCGCCGTGATAATAAGTTTTTCGGGTGCTTCCGCTGGCTCTCCTACGATGATGGCATCCACAGGAGAGTAAGTTCCGTTTTCTGCCAGAATGACCTGAACGGTTTCGGCAGTGATGCTTTCGGGGTTAAGCGCCCCAGAGAAACTAATTTTTGCTTCGGTTCGTGTGGACCAAGCGGCGCGCCGATTGAGTTGATGAATCAGCTCAGCTTCTACGGCACTTTTATCAGCGAGATCTTCTTCAGTGGCTGGGATTTGAATACGACCCGTTGCGTCATCAGTAAGCAAGTCGTTGGGCGTTGGGATCACACCGTTTTCTGGATCAAACTCTGCGACAATAACGCGCGCTTGTGAGAGCGGCTCTTCAATGTTGCAACCGCTGAGTGCGATGAAGAGTGTTAGTGCAGTAAAGACAGGCGTTTTGAAAACGCGACAAGATGTAGGGATAAGTAATCCCTCAGACCATAAATGCATTCATTTTCCCCCATGTAACGCAGCGAGCATACCCTCACATACATTGTACTTTGGCGTGCTGCGTCTAAACTGTCAACAAGATCATGGAAAGGCATAAATATTTGTTCTCACTATGAAAAATAGACTAATTTGAGGGAAGATAATTCGGATATATACGCGTTGCGTCGTTGAGCATTCTGGCCCGTGTGATGCAAAGTGAGTGTATGTCCTACATCGTTTTGAGACGATCAGATGAGGTTTTGACGAAATGTTGCAGATTAGGAAAGAGCATCGCTTTGGGATCCTTGTCTTGCTGGCCTGTTTATTCTCTGCGCAGGCTGCGCCGAGTTTGGCGGCAAGTATTTACGATCCCGCATTAGATTGGCGCACGATTGAGAGCCCCCGTTTTGATGTCCATTACCCAGATGAGCCGGGTTATCGAAACTTGGCCATTCGCATATCGAGAATAGCGGAAGACTCACTGGATAAAGTCGCTGAGCTGTCGGGCTTTATGCCAGAAGGCCGTATTGATGTGGTGGTCTCTGACTTTTCAGATGAGGTCAACGGCTCAGCCACGGTGATGCCTCGTAATACCCTTCGGCTCTATGTGACGGCACCCACAGAGAACGCGGGGCTTTCCTTTTATGATGACTGGCTGCATTTGCTGGTGGTTCATGAACTCGCCCATATTTGCGACATTGACCAAACTTGGGGGCTGACCCGATTTCTGCGGTGGATTTTCGGAAAATACATCTCGATGAATGGCTTCACGCCCCAGTTTTTAAGCGAAGGCTATGCCGTCTTTGCCGAGACCACACTGACTAAAACCGGTCGCGGCCGCTCGTCCTATGTTGCGATGCTTCTAAGAACCGCCGCCTTAGAAGATAAGTTTCTAAATATCGATCAGGCTCACATCATGTATTCGGATTGGCCGGGAGGCAACGGAGCTTATTTCTACGGGGGCCTCTTTCATCTCTTCTTGGCGGAGCGATTTGGTAAGGAGAAGGTAGCAGAGCTTCACCAGTTTAATGCAGCCATGCCTATTCCTTATTTTTACTACCCTGCGTCCTACAGCAAATTTGGCTCGAGCTTGCCCGCTTTGTGGGATGAGTTTCGAGAAAAGGTTAAGGCTGAGGCGCTGGCGGTGGAAAAGGAATTAAAGGCGAAAGGCCTCACCAAGAGCCGCGAAATAACCACCCACGGTCGCAATGTGACAGGCCCACGCTACAGCGCCGATGGGGAATACATTGTTTATTCACGAACAAGTCCCGTAGATGGCCGAACCGTCCGGCAAGTCGGCCGAGATGGCAGCGATGACAAGCAACTGATCTTGCAAACTTTTAGCCGGCGATTTTCATTCGAGCGTGATGGAGCGGCTTTTTACTTTTCGCAAAATGCAATCAATGAGCGGTTCAACGATTTTAATGACATCTACCGCTATACGGTTGAAAATGAATCCATCACCAAGTTGCAGGAAGCCGAGCAATCCGGCAAGAGTTTGCGGGCCCGCGACCCAGATGTCTCATCGGATGGAAGCAAGCTCGTTTTTGTCCAAAATAAATTGCATCAAAGCTATGTGACCCTCGGAACCTTCACAGACGAGCAGCGCAAGACGCTCAAGCTTCAGGTGCTCTTACCGGCACATGGTGACATGCAGCACGCAAGCCCAAGGTTTTCTCCTGACGATTCTAAGGTTGTTGTATCGAGCTGGTTTCCCGGCGGGCACCGCGACATCATCGTTGTAGACGCTTCTACCGGTCAAATCTTAAAGCGTATTACTCAAGACCGCGCACTTGATGCCAATCCAACTTGGAGCGCGGATGGGCGCTACGTTATTTATGATTCTGACCGTGACGGTATTTTCAACCTCTACGCCTACGATACTCAAACGGAGGCTCATTTCAGAATCACGCGTGTGGTGGGTGGGGCCTTTCAACCCGATGTCTCGCCCGACGGTCAGTCGATGCTATTTCGCAGCGCCTCGGCCCGAGGTTTCGACGTACACGAACTTGATTTTAGGCCTGAGACTTGGGAGCCGATAAGCTACGAGGCAGAGGCTGTGCCCCCTGAATCAGCGGGCGTAGTGGGTGAAGACGGCTTGATTGTATCTTCATTTCGTCACGAAGAAGCACCGGCAGAGCTTCTCGCAACACAGCAAGATCTTGAATACACACCATGGGCGAGCCTTTTACCGTTTAACGATAACTGGGTGCTTTTCCCCGCGCTCTATCTCTACAACAACGATGCAACTGCACGTTTTTCAACGTTTGGTTCTGACTCCTTGGCAGAGCATCGCTACAGCTTGGCTGCTTGGACAAGTCTGAAAACATTACGTCCGTCGTGGTCGGCGAGTTACGTTTTTGACTCCTGGTACCCAACTTTGGGCATAAGCTTTACAGATGCGTGGCAAGCTATTCCTTACACCTTGGAAACACTCACTCCGGGCACCGAAGAGAATACTGAACCTGAAATTGTAAGGTCGCAAGCTTGGGCCATCGATAGGCGGTTGTCGATTTCGGGGAGCATGAGCCTACCTATCAAAAATCGGCACCTCGGTTTCTTGAGCTATCGCTGGGACAGGCGAAAAGCGGCGGATGAGGCTTCAGCGGAGGAGCTTGGTTATCCAAACGGGGGCCGTGAAGATTTCGCGCGATTGGAATTTGGTTACCGCTATTCTTTTGCAAAGCGCTATCCCTACTCAGTGGGTCTTGAGGATGGGAGAAGCATCGCTCTTGCGGGGCGTTGGTATTCAAAGCTTCTTGGAGGCGAGTTTGAACAAGTCATGTTTACCCTCGATGGCCGTACTTATTTGAACAATCCACTTTGGGACAATCACGTGTTGGCCATGCGACTGGTGGCCGCAGTTTCTGTTGGGCCAGAGTTTCGGGAGAAGTTCTACCTGGGAGGCAATGCAGGCTCGAGCTTTCTCACTGCCGTTGCTGAAAACGTATATTCATTGCGAGGTTTTCCGTTGAGCGCAGATCGCAAGGGCACAGGGCTCGCCGCACTTTATTTAGAGTACCGGTTTCCGCTTTGGCATGTTGAGCGAGGCCTTTGGACACTGCCGGGCTATATCGAACGATTTCACATGGCCTTTTTTACTGAAGGCGGAAATACGTTTGGTAACGGTGAGGAAGAAGATTTAGGTGAAGTGTTTGAAAAAGCAGCAAAGAGAATATTTCAAAGCGGAAGTCTCGGTGTGGGTACCGAGATTCGCGCAGATATTAATTTTGGCTGGGCTTTTCCACTGACCTTGCGTACCGGGGTTGCTCTCGGTGTGCTTGATCGCGGAGTGGTGCCAAACAAGCTGACACCGGAAATCTACTTCGCGTTCGGCTCTTCGATTTAATAGCCAGGGTTGCGGACAAAATATACGGCGCATTTTGCGCTGCGCAGAACCCGCTCACTGGTACTACCGGCGGTTGCTTTGTCGCTGGCGCCGCTTGAACCCATAATGATCAGATCCGTTTCACGAGCTTCGGCTGTGGCCAAGATCTCTTCATGAGCTCGTCCGCCGCGAACGATCATATGTACTTTTCGTCGATCAACTGCTTCGAGCCCGCCACTTTGCCAGAGTTCTTCGATGCGGCGGTCTACGCCTTCTTGAACCCGCTCAATGGCTTCTTGGGTTTCGATGTATTTTTGTTTACCGAAATCAAAGGCACGAATGGGTTCTGCTACGTGCAGAACAAAGGCGTCAGCACCGTGTTGAGCGGCCATCTTCAAGCCCTCATTAAAGGCGAGCCGTGCCGTGTTTGAAAAGTCGATGGGGATCAAAATACGCTTGATGTCGATTGTCTGGGTCATTCATGCTCCGATAAATCTATGAAAGAGGCTTCAAATTTATAGTCTCTTGGGCAGATACTGGCAATGGATGTTTCTTTTAGTCTGCAATGATGCTTTAGAAGTGGTGAAATGGGAAAAACTAAGAAAAAGACGGCCCTGGCGGCTTCTGGCGAAAAATTGGTTTGCCAAAACCGTAAAGCGTTCCACGACTACAGCATCGGAGAGCGATTCGAAGCGGGTTTGATGCTTGTTGGGACCGAAGTGAAGGCGTGCCGAGCGGGCAATGCACATCTCGATGAAGCGTTTGTTCAGGTGATTGCCGGTGAAGCCTATCTAGAGCATTCGTATATTGGTGAATACCGGCAAGGTAATCAGTTCAATCACGACACAAATCGAACCCGAAAACTTCTTTTGCATGGCCGAGAAATTGAGAAGTTGTGGATTAAGATCCGTGAAAAAGGTTTCACGGTGGTTCCGATTTCTCTCTATTTTAAAAATGGTCGCCTAAAGGTCGAGATAGCATTGGCCAAAGGAAAAGACCGCGAAGATAAGCGCGAGAGCCTGAAAGCCCGTACTGCAAAGCGGGAAATGGATAAGGTGACCCGGTCGTTGAAGCGACGTTAGTTCTGAACTGGGAATTGCCCCTCAAGTGCGCCTTTGCATAGGCCACGAACTTCATCTGAAAAGTTCGCACCACTGATCCAACGAAGGTAATCAGGCTCTTGGCTGGCCAGCTGTTGCAATGTGCGGTTGCGGTGCTTACCAAAGCTGAGCACGGCCAAACCACTGGTATTCCAAATAATCTTACCATCTGGGTCGAGCGCATTTTTCGGCTTACTTTTGCAAAAGGCTTGGAGCCCTTCAGGATCCATCGGTAGGTCTTCGTACCGCGCGATTTGTGCGAGTAGGATGTCTGCCGTGGCCACGGCATCAGCTTCAGCACTGTGCGCGTTGTCCAAAGTTTTGTCGCAATAAAACCGGTATGCGGCTGAGAGGTCTCTCGGCTCTTTTTTAATGAAGATCTTATGCGCGTCGATGATGTTCACGGGACCATCTGGAAAGGTGATGCGCGCACGAACGAATTCGTTTCTAAGCAGCGGCAAATCGAAGCGTTCGAGATTAAATCCGGTAAGGTCGCAGCCACTTAGAAAGTCGGCGAGGCGGCCCGCAACCATATCGAAGGTAGGTTCGTTTGAAACATCTTCGTTGGTAATTCCGTGCACAGCAGAGGCTGCCTGAGGAATGGGCATTTGTGGATTGATACGCAGCGTAAGCAGTTCACGACTCATATCGGTGTGAATCTTTACACAAGAGATTTCCACCACGCGGTCGGTCTTGGTTTCAAGGCCAGTGGTCTCTAAGTCAAAGCATACGATGGGGCGGGTCAAGTTAAGTGTACGTGTTGTCATATTGCACCAAAGATTGTTGTGCGCAGGCTTCATGCCCGCTTATGACTTAAACCTTACAGGAGGGGTCCGTCGGTTTTTGACGGTCTAGGGGACTTAGTCTGGAAAAATCCGGGTGCCACCGCGATCTTCTAGGGCATCTTTGAGGTTTTCTGGGTCTGTGATGATCACTTTGGCACCACCTGAATCAATGAATTTAAGAGCTGCTTCCACTTTTGGACCCATGCTGCCCGGTGGGAATTCACCGGCTTCGTAGAGTTCACGAAGCTGCGAAACCTTTATTTTCTCAAGCTTTCTGGCATTTTCAGTACCAAAGCCTATTTGCACGTGACTCACCCCGGTACTGATTGCGAGGACGTCTGCGCCCAGGGTTGAGGCCAGCAAAGATGAAGCACGATCCTTATCGATAACCCCATCAAGACCATCGAGAATATCACCCTTTCGAACCACGGGAATTCCGCCTCCTCCCACCGCAATGGGAATCATACCCTCTTTGAGGATGGCTTTGATTGCCTTGAGTTCGATGATTTTGAGCGGTTTGGGTGAGGGAACAAGCCGGCGATACCCGCGGCCTGCATCTTCCTTCATAATCCAGCCTCGATCGGCGATACGCTCCTTGGATTCCTCCTCGGAATAAAAAGGCCCGATGGGTTTGCTGGGATTCTGGAGCTCTGGATCATCGGGGTTCACCTCAACTTGGGTCACCAAGCTAACGACGGTTTTGTGAATACCCCGAAGAGCCAGCTGATTTTGAAACACTTGCTGCAGCATGTAGCCGATACCCCCTTGAGTGTCGGCGTCGCAAATTCCCAGTGGCAACCTCACGATATCTGGAGCGGTAGCTTCCACACGAAGAAGTAAGTTACCGACCTGCGGCCCATTGCCATGGGTGAGGACGATCTCAAACCCAGCTTGTACAAGTTCGACCAGCTGTTTCATGGTGGCCCGGGCATTTTTAAACTGTTCTTGAATCGTTCCGGTTTCGTCAGACCGAATCAGTGAATTTCCGCCTATTGCGATGACAACTAAAGACATCGTTGCTGCCCCCTTGTTACGAGCTTTTATTTAAATACGTTTTCTTCTTTGGCTGGAGTCATAGCCAAAGGATTGAACCCGTGGTGCGTTTGCAATTTTCATTATCTTCCGGTTAAAGGTCCGAGTTCAAGAAATTGGAAATTGGGAGGCAAGTTATGGTGATAAAGGGCTGGAAAAAGCTTCCACAAGGCTTACGACAAACGGTTGGACTTTTGCTTAAAGCAACTTTGACCTTTGGTGCCTTTTACCTTCTTTTAAATCACGCCATTGAAGATGAGTCTGGCAAGTCCGTTGTCATCTGGGATGCCATTGTTGAGCATATGGCCACCATTGAAATGGCCACTTTTTTGCCCTGGGTCTTACTGGCCGCGGGAATCAAAGTGATCGGTATTTTTTCCAGTATGGTTCGCTGGCACCTTTTGCTGAAGGGCCAGGGCATTCGTTTTAATTTCGGACATATTGTTGGCTCTTTTTTAATTGGCCGGTTCCTTGGGACTTTTTTGCCCTCAACCGTTGGTCTGGATGGCTACAAACTTTACGACGCGGCCAAATTCAGTGATCGGGTGATTGAACCTGCTGCGGCCACGGCCATTGAAAAAGTCATGGGGCTTTCAGGGATTTTCCTAAGCTTTTTGGTGGCATTCCCTCTTGGCTATCAAGTTTTAGGCGAGACTGCTGGTGCAGTGGCCATTATTGCGGTGCCGCTTTCGCTGGGAGTGGTCCTAGGGCTTTTTACCTTACTCTTTAAACCGGTATTGGTGCAGTGGTGCCTGGGTATCATTCCAGGTCTTGGGTCCGGCAAGATTGCTGATTTTGTAAACCGTGCCAGTGAGGCTGCTTCAGCTTACCGGGGCAAAGGTCTTCTCTTAGCGCAGTGTATCGGGCTCTCATTTTTGGTGCATTTTACAACGGCGGCTATGTATTACTTTACGGCTTTGGCGGTGGGCGCACTTTCGGCAGATTTTTGGCAGGTTGTTTTTGCTTCTTCGATTCAAATTTTCGCAACCGTCATCAGTCCGTTCACCATCGCCGGAGAAGGTGTGCGAGAAATCGTTCAGGCTCTCTTGCTGGCCAAGCACATTGGTACCAGCCAATCGATTCTTTCGGCGGCTCTTGGCTTTTGGGCTGCAGAAGCCCTCACCTTAGGGGGCGCGGTGTTTTGGTGGATTCGCAAAAAAGACTATAAGCCTCGCGTTGTAGAACTTGAATTTAAAAGTTCGCAAGACCCGGTACCAAGTGTAGGCGAGGCTGTCCCGTCTTGTTCTTAAAAGAAGAACGTTCAAGCTTGTCTGGTTAGAAATAGATTATCGGCGACGACGCGGGATACGAATCGGTTCAGTTTCCGGTAGGTAATCCGGAATCGATGCGTAAACAGCGATGCATTTCTCAAGATCATCAATACGAACATGGTCGTTGATGGGTCCAGAGAAACTCTCTTCGCTGGGTCCAAATCCCACAGTCGGGATATTGGACATGCCCATGGTGTAGGCACCGGCAGTAGACATGGTCCAGCGATCAACCGTACCAGGCTTTTTGAAGACGCTACGGTAGGCACTTTCCACAGACTCAATCAGTGGATGCTCTTCTTCCAGGGTCCAAGTTGGAAAATATTTTTCCATCGGTAAACGCAGCCCGCGGTAGCTGGCCTCATCGCATTCGACGATTTCAATCTTCGCTTTGGTTCCCTTACAAGCGGTTTTAATCTCCGCAAGAATCTTCTTGGCCTCATCATTGGTCGTCAGGCGTCTATCCACAATGATGTGGCAGCTCTCTGGCAACATGTTGGGACCATTGTAAGTGGATTCGATATGGGTAACCGCGACCGTTGCCTTACCCAAGAACGGATCTTCGGGCAGGGTTTCGTTCAGCTCCTGAATCCCGGCGAGGATTTTCTCCATGCCATAAATGGCATTGAACCCTTTGCTCGGATCAGAGGCGTGGACGGGTTGTCCTCGCAGCGTGATTCGAATTTCCGCACGGCCTCGATGGCCACGGCAAATACGCATACCCGTTGGCATGGATAGCACAACGAAGTGTGGGTAGAGCTTTTCAACGTCGAAGATACACTTGTAAGCAAGGCCTTCGCAGCTTTCAGCTTGGACCGAACCTACGACGAAAATCGTACACTCATCGGCCAAGTCGAGCTCTTTGATGACTGCGCCAGCATAAATGATGGCAGCAAGGCCACCTTTGTTGTTGGCGGCCCCGTGTCCGTAGATCTTTCCGGCCTTCATATCCCCTTTAAAAGGATCGAAACGCCAGGAAGCCTTGTCACCGATGCCTGGTGTATCCAAATGTGCGTCGAATAGGATACGGGTAGGCCCCGATCCAATACGCCCAATGACGTTACCAAAGCGATCGATATCGACGCTGTCGTAATTGAGGTCCAACATCTCTTTGCGCACACGTAGGGCAATAGCTTCTTCTTGTTGGCTCTCAGATGGGGTGGCAATCAGCTCACGCAGGAATTCAACGCATTTAGTACGGTGCCGTTTCGCCTGCGCGACGATTCTGTCTCTCATTTCATCCATAAGTGGAACAAAATTATCCGATCTTGAGGGGGAGTAGCAAATGATACTTTCGTAATTGTGAATTCATTGGTTTCGATACTGGCTTTTAGCCCCAGAACCGGATTTAAATATAAGGGTAACAACCCGCAGGAGCAGCCTTTGGCACTCGCTACAAGCGCCCCAGAAGAGCGAAGAACTACACGTTATTTAATACGTTTCCCGGTGAGGCTTGCCCTCGGGGACCACGTGTTGGAGCTTCAAACGCAAAATATCAGCTTAGACGGCGTTTTTGTGCGCTGTGGGGCCTTGCCTCATGTTGGTGCAGAAGTCGCTTGCGAAATGATGTTACCGTTCGGTTTAGGTACAACCGTACTCTCTGGCCGAGTTATTCACTTAGTTATGCCAAGTAATTCGGTTGGCCGTGTTCCGGGTCTAGGAATTGGCTGGACTGAGGGCCAAGAACCCGCAAAAGAGCGGTGGCGCGATTTTTTGCACCAAGTTATTGCACTTTATCACGGGCTCGGTGACGAGCAGCGGCTCAAGCTC
>JABJBS010000131.1 GCA_018668695.1 Deltaproteobacteria bacterium | reverse complement strand
TTTTGGCAGAGATGTCTCGTCATAAGAATAAAGACTGTAAGTGGTCCCAGGAATTCCTTAGCTGTCGAGGGATATTAGAAATTTTAGATTCTCATAAGAATCTTCTTAAGTCTCAAATAGAGGCAGCTAAAGATATTTATCAAGGATGTCAAAAGTAGACACGGAAAAGGGGTTAGCAGGTTCGCTTGCTAACCCGGTGTTTATATAAGGGTGAATAAAATGAGAAGTATCTATTTGATTGTTTTCTTTGGGCTCACAGCTTGTGGTCATACACAACCCAGCGAAGTGGAAATAGCTCCAAAGCAAGAGACGAAGAATAAGGTTCCCAAGGGGAAGAACGTTCTTGCAGTGCTTGGCTGCGTTGGGGGATGTAAAAGTGCTCTTGATGAGGTGCTCAACTCCGCGCCTAACCCAGTTCCAGCTGAGAAAGCTCACACATTGGAGAAGAAGACTGATGTTAAGCCTTCACATGGTAGAAAGTTTGCTCAGGAATCTGGAATATTTGCCGCGCTCAAAGGAAGCAGCGTTAAAAAGAATCGCGAAAAAAGTAAGCACACTGCACCTCCTTCACTTAAGAGTGGCAATAAGAAGGTTCCCAAAAAGAAATATAAGGTCCTTGCAATACTTGGTCGTAAAAACTCTGCATCCAAATCAGGGCAAAGTATATTGGCCAAGCTAGATGAGGTAGAGCACAAAGCCATTCGACAAGCAGGCGATGCGAGACCATTTGGTAAAGACTATCCCGCGGCGAGCACAGATGGATGTGACAATCTTGCGGGGTGGGACAAGGAGAATGTTTTATCTAAGCGTATTGTCGATTCCATGCAGAATATGCTGAAAGATAAAAACACCGATTGCTTATGGTCTAAGCGCTTTCTTCAGTGTGGTGGTGCGTTGGTTGTTCTAAATGCTTATAACAATGCGGCAGAGCTGCAGATTGCCCAGGTCCAAAACATCTATAATGTGTGTCAGGAATAAGAGGAACGACTTTACTGAAATCAGTGCGATAAAACCAGCTTCAGTTTATTCAGAACTTTCCCAAAATCAGACCCGCCCACGCTCGGCAGCTCATCGGCTATCTTCTGAGCTTCTGCGTAGCTGCCCAATGCTTCGTCTCGATTGCCTTCGGCAAACTCAAGTAACCCACGCCGGCTTATGAAGAGACCTTCTTCGATTTTATAGTTCAGCTTTTTTATCTCAATATTGCCGCGGTCGATACACGTACGCGCTTCGGCCATTTCGCCTTGTTGCATATGGGCCATAGCCAGGCCTCCTAAGAAGGCTCCTTCGCCCGCAAAGGATAGTTCCTGAGCAGTGTTGACGGCGTTCTTGAGGTTGGTCAGTGCGGCACTCACATCGCCCATGTCCAAGAGGAGGTTACCGAGATTTGCTAACGCGATGGCTTCATTTAAGCGGTTGCCGGTTGCTTGAAACGCGTCCAAGGCTGCTTCGTAGACACCGCGGGCTTCTTCCATTCGGCCTCGCTCTTTATGAAGTGTTCCCAGGTTACCTAGAACGATTGCTTCCGAGCGGCGGTTACCAAGCTGTCGCTGCACCGCAAGGCCTGCTTCGTAGTATGTTTGCGCTTCATCGAGATCTCCTTCAAGCCGGTGCACAGTGGCCAGGTAACCTACGATGGAGCCTTCCCGCTGGCGATTGCCTTCTTGGCGGTGAATGGCGAGGGCTGCTTTATAGTGGAGTTTGGCCTGTGCGAAATCTCCTTGCCACTGGTAGATGATACCGAGGCCACCGAGTGCTTGTGCTTCGCCGGGGCGGTCACGGCTTTCTCTGGAAAGCTCAAGGGCTGATTCATAGGCGCGTTTGGCGGAGTCGTTCTTTCCTAAGAGCCTAAGTGTTTTACCCTGATTCAAAAACACCATGATGGCATCTTTTTGTTGCACATTGGGCAAGCTTAGAACTCTCGCTGCAATTTCCGATGCGAGCTTAATGGGGCCACGAATGGTCAGGATTTCGTTGGCGGCGAAGTAGAGCTCACAGGCAACCTGGGTGCGTTGATTGTTGTAGGCGTGCCGAAAACCGCTGAGGATGTTGTCCAGTTCAAGCTGGAGAAGGCGGGAGCGTTCGACACCGCCATGTTGGAACATGCCTTTGCGGTACTCCTGTTGGCCAAAGCGAGCATAGTAGCGGCCATGGCGCTCGCTGAGTTGTGCGGCAGCTTCTGCGTGGGTGAGGGTGGCGTTGGTTGGATCCAGCACTGCGCCAGCTTGGCTGAGTTTCTCTGCGGCAAACTGACGAATGGACTCATACATCACAAATCGTTCGTGCCCGGTCACAGGTTCAACCATCCGTAAGAGGCTTTTATCGTGGAGGGCTTGGATTAAGTCGATGGTCCAGGGAGCATCGTCCCACTGATCAACATCTAAAATGGATTCAGCAGCCTCCAAAGTGAAGCCCCCTCGGAAGGCGCTACATTGTGCCAGTCCATATTGTTCCCATGGCTCGAGCAGCTGCCAAGACCACTCAATGGCACCGCTTAGTGTGGCTTGCCGAGCTTCTTGGTCCCGGCGCTCACCTTTAAGGAGTTTAAAGCGTTCAGCGAGCCGTTTTACCATGGTCTCAGGCGGCATCATTCGGCTTCGTGATGCGGCAAGCTCGATGGCCAGAGACATAAAGTCCAGGCGTTCAACTATCTCTTCAACAAATTTTCGATTGGCATCCGTGATGTTGAAGTTGGGGCGAACCGCTCTGGCGCGTTCTGCGAAGAGGGATACCGCCTCGTCTTTACTTAGCGGATCGAGGTAGAAAATAGATTCGCCTTCGAGTCTTAGGCGCTCCCGGCTGGTCACGAGAAAGCAAGCCTTGAGGGTTCTATTGAGCCATCGTCCGAGTGTGTCGACTGCAAAGGAGGCTACTTGTTCGAAGTTATCGATGATCAGTAAGGCACGACCGCGGCTATTAAGCGTTTTAGCTATCGCCTCGATGGGATCTTGCTGGGTTAGCGTCATGTCCAGTGCTTTACCAATGGCTCCCACGATGCCGTCCAGTGTGGTGGCCTGGGTTAAGTCGCAAAACCATACACCGCCTGGAAAGTCGCCAAGAGAGATAGCGCCAAAGCGTTGGCAGAGTCTTGTTTTACCGGTACCGCCAGCGCCCAAGATAGTGACCATACGTTTGCCTTGACTGAAAAGCTGGGCAATGGCCTGAAGCTCAGTTTGCCGGCCAATAAATGAATTAAGCCGGGTAGGGAGATTCGTTTTGTTGAGGTCGGGTGTTCGAATTCGCGGAAAAGCTCTCAGAGCCAACTGCTGCGGATGGATTTGAAAGAGGCGTTCCCGTCCCTCTAATCCCTTTAACGCGTGGTCACCTAAATCAATGATGCAGTCTGGTCCGAGGCGGTCGCGGATTTGTGACCAGCTGGCCTGAGAAACGATGATTTGCCCACCGTGTCCAACAGAGCCAACGCGGGCTGCTCGGTTCACCATGGGACCAAAATAGTCCATACGTCCGGTAATTGGGTCGAGTTGTGGTTTCGGCGCCCCAGTATGAATGCCCATACGAACGCGGAGTCCTCGGAAGAGACCATCCGCGCTTTCTCCCACCAAGGCATGGGTAGCCTGATTTTTAATCAGTTCGTCAGGCCATGGTGCTTGGTGGAGTCGCAGCTGGGATTGAATACAGAAGTCTGCAGCTTCCGTTGCATTTGCAAATGCGACCATGAAGGCGTCGCCCTCGGTCTTGACCTCATAACCGTTGGTGTCGGCTATGGTTTGGCGCATGATATCGTTGTGTTGATCGAGGTAGTCTTTAAAGTCGTCTTGGTAGCGCTCCCAGAGTTCAGTTGAACCCTGGATATCCGTAAACACGAGGCTAACAGTGCCGGTAGGTGCTGCAACAGACGACAACATATTTAGGACCCCTCCCAGAATATTACAGTGCAGATGTGTTCATGAACTCTTAGAGCACGCTCTCAACTTGAGTGCCAGAGCTCCCCCCTGAGTATACCTTTACCTTGCACTCACGGTGTATAGGCCTACGGAAATTCGTTCAACAAGTGGCGCGCCAATACGTCGTCATTTTTTATGCCGCGCCAACATTTGTGCGGAAACGCCACTTTTTTGCCGCACATTGTACGACAAGTCTGTCGTTGTAGGGAAGTGTATTCGCTTGTGGGGGTTGGGAAAGTTGTTTGATTTCAGTCAACTTCCTCCAAGTTACGAGGCGATGTGATCTAGAGCACATGTTGGCACTGCATATGCAGACAAAGGAGTAACTAGAAAAAGAAAAAAAGTTGGCGAGTCGTGAGCCGACAGCTTCATTCGGGAAAAGGGAAAATAATGCGATTCATTCAAAAAGCAACCATCGTATCTATTATGGCACTGGCAGCATCTGCTTGTGGCACCGTCGAAAATATTCAAATCGAAAACGGCAGCATCGAACGAGATGCTCAGTCTATTGCTTGGGATAACCAGCAAGACAATCCAGAGAACTTGGACCCATCTATCACGATGAATAAGAAGTTCAGTGAACTGCCACTTGCGGGCGAAGCAACCCAGAAGCCATGGCCTGGTTACTACTGGTCAACATACGAAGACAACATCAACAACAAGTGGAATGGTCCAGACACCGATGCGCCGAGCACAAAGTTCGCTCAGGCATTTAACCGTCCGGGTTTAGAAGACCGTATTTCTACTCACTACGGCATCGATAGTCAGAGCTCAAATACAGCTTGTACAGAGCAGAGTGATTGCAAGTCAGGTGAATCTTGCTCAAAGCGTGAAGGCCAAGATTCTGGTTACTGCATTGAGACATGGTTTGGCGTTTGCCACGCATGGGCACCTGCAGCTGTTTTGGAAAAAGAGCCGTTGCACCCGGTCATTCACAATGGTGTTGAATTCAAAGTAAACGATATCAAAGCACTCATCAGTGTTTCTTACGATAAAGGTACTGAGCAAACTTTCATCTCAGGACGATGCGATACACTCGGCGACGATATGAACTTCGACGAACACGGAAACCCGACCAACGAAGACGGCGAGTGTTCTGACACCAATGCCGGTACTTTCCACGTAGCAGTAGCAAACGTTATGGGTATTGCCGGTAAGAGCTTTATTGAAGACCGCACTTACGATTACCAGGTATGGAATCAGCCGGTTCATTCTTATGAAGTGACCAAGACTCAAACGATGACAGCTCTTGAAGCCAATAAGAAGCTCGGTGTTAAATGTGAAAACGAGAGCAGCAACAACAATTCCACATCTGGCGGATTCAACTGGGGCGGCGCTTGCGAAGGTGGCAGCGGAGATTTTCAGCAGCCAATCGCTCACCGCGCAACCAAAACAGTCGGTGATATTCCAGCCGGTAAAGCAGATGTTCGTATTACACTAGAGAGCGACAAAGACGTAGATATTCAGCTTGTTGATAAAGCAACCGGCACTGAGCTTATCGCTTGGCCAAACGGTAACATCAACGGCGCCGGTGAAGAGTGCACAACTTACGAAGGTGTTGAGTATTGCTACAGTGGTTACAATGGCGTTGGAAGCAACCTAGGGCATGAGTGGATTGAAGTTCGCGGCGAAACCAATCGCCCACTCGTTATGAAAGCTTACGGATATGCAGCAGGTTCAGCCAAAGTAGAGTACCAGTGGGCGGCTCCTAGCAACTGCGTAGACAAAGGTTGTGGCGATTTTGAGCAGCCTATTGCACACCGCGACGTGGTTAACGTTGGTGACATTCCAGCAGGCAAAGAAAACGTAAGAATCTATCTAAGCTCAGACAAGGATGTAGACGTTCAGCTCATCGACGAAGCTTCAGGTGTTGAACTCATCGCATGGCCAAACGGTAACCTGAGTGGTGCTGGTGAAGAGTGCACAACTTACGAAGGTGTAGAGTATTGCTACAGCGGTTACAACGGTGATGGAACTGGCCTTGGAAACGAGTGGATTGAAGTTCGCGGTACAACCAACCGTCCTTTGAAGATGAAAGCTTACGGATACGCAGCAGGCGACGCTTTAGTTGAGTACGCATGGGGCGAGCAGGAGTACAAGTTCAACGCAAATGCCGAAAGCTTCGTGTATCTAGAAACTGACCTCCGTTACATCAGTGAGCCAGCAGCTTCTATAGATGGTGCTTTGGTAACTAGCTCAAGCTACAGCAACTGGATCAAGACAGACAGCTACAAGTACATCCTCGAACTCGATGCTCAAGGCAAAATCGTAGGCGGTGAGTGGGTGGGTACTTCTAAGAAGCTGCACCCTGATTTTCTCTGGATGCCGACTCTCAAGGAAGACACTGCAGTAGCAAATGATGCCTGGGACGGAAGCGACGGCATCAAGTGGAGTGAAGTGAAGATGCTCCTCGAGAAGTCTCGCGAGTAATCAACGTAGATAGTGAAAGTAATAGCCGGGCTCTTCTTGTTGAGGAGCCCGGCTTTTTTTGTTTTGAAACAAAAAGGTCCTAGAATGTAGAACCAATCGTTTTGAAAACGACGAGAGCGTAGCGACTTATGCTTGTCATGGGAGTCAGTTTAGACTTAGGGACCCATTTGAGTCTCAACGCATGGGGAAAAATATGCTTTTAGAATCGAAACGTTGGTTTGTATTGTGTTTGGCAATGGCTTTGGCTGCTTGTGGCAGCGAAGGAACGGGAGAGGGTGATTCTGGGGATAGCTCAGAAACCACTGAAGCCGTTGGTGACAATACAGCCACCGACACCAATTCCACCGGTGGTGAACCCGAAAATGATCCCGATAGCACAGAGTCGGACACCCAGACGGATGATGAATCCACAGATGATGCAGGGACTCAGACGGATGATGAATCCACAGATGATGCAGGGACTCAGACGGATGATGAATCCACAGATGATGCAGGGACTCAGACGGATGATGAATCCACAGATGATGCTGGCACCCAAACAGACGACGACTCTGGTGATATAGATGCCAATCCGGATACATCAGATGAAACCACGCCTGATGATACTGGTGACACTGATTCTGAAGACGATTCCGAATACACAGGCCATGATCTCAACGGAAAGTGGGAGGGCAGCTACACTTGCTCTCAAGGCTTTACGCGGCTCACATTGCAGGTGGTTCATAATATGGACGGCCATGGGTTAGAGGCTGTTTTCGCCTTTTATGCAGACGATTCAAATCCAGAGGTTCCAACTGGGCGTTACACGATGATTGGCTCTTACGAACCCGCTTCAGGCAATGTGGACTTGAATGAGTTGGAATGGATTGAGCAGCCTGGTGGCTATGTGATGGTGTCTCTGGATGGTTTCATTAACGATGAAGGTACTTCCATTACCGGCACTGTAGATAACTCGGGGTGCACTGAGTTCACGGTCGTTCGTGGCAATTGATTCCCTCTAATCCTAGATCACCAATTATAACGCTCTGTGGCTACCCTGGGCCCATTAAATCCTGGTAAACTTGCGAGGCTTTGCGGTGACGTGAAGCTCTCTCGAACAAAGGATGGGCAATGTTGAAATGGGTTTGTTTTATATGCGCATTGGCGCTGGTCGCATGCGGCGAGTCTGACGATACAGACAACGCCGAAAACACAAACAATACTGAAAACGAAGAAACTTCTGAAACAGAGAATAGCAGTATTGAAACACTCACAGTTGCAGCGCAGTGCGATTACCTTGCCCAGGTTTACTCTTGTGATGGTGACTTCGGTGACTTGGACACTTTCTTAAACTCCTGCGCCATTGCTATTGAACGTGATTGTACCGATGAAGACCAAGCGCTCTTGAGTACTGTATTTGCTTGTATTGAGGAAAATGGCGCTGCCCGGACATGTACAGGTGAAGACTTCGCGGTTTGTTATACCGCGCATGATTTGTCGGGTTTAAGCTCGGCCTGTGATGAGAGCGTTGCGATAGGGGATTAAGGTCGGACTCTTTAGGGCTTAAAGGTGCTTTGAGTATTAGCCTCGGGGATCAGCGCCGCGGGCATAAAGACCACTGGTCAGTGCCAATTCGAGAGCGTCTGGGATGAAGCTGTAGGGTGTGCCGCCGTAGGTCGAGCTGGGTAGGTCGAACGATGTGAAGACTGCCTGGTGATAGTCACTGACTTGCTTGGCGCTGAGTAGTCCCGGTTGTGTACCTATGCCTTTTGATAAGTCCTGGTCCACTGCTTCTGTGTGGGCTTTGGCGAGCTTGAGCCCTACGTTCTTGTATATCTTTTTGATGCGTTCATCTGTGGGCGCCTCACCGTTTCGTCTCAGTTCCGAAGAGATGGCGCTCTTAACGCGTTTTTCAGCGGTTGCACCCATGTATCGCCAGTAGCTCACCAGTTCTTCTTTGGTTTCAGGTGGAATGGTCACACTACGAGGTGCGGTGAATCTTAAATAGGTGCGCGTAAAGAAATTAAGCTGAGGCTTCCAAGCCTCCAAACCTGTTTCGTCTATCGCTGCACTTAAATCATCTTCCGTACCCCAGAAGGCAACACCGAGTCTGGCGATGGGATCTTGAGCGATCCGTGTATTCCAGAAGGTGCCTAGGTCGCCTTGACGAAGAGCAAGCCGCTGTTTGGCGGTTACACCGATTGGCACGCTTGAGGATGGCAGTGTTTCGAAGGTGTCGATTGGGGTTGCTGGAGAATTTGGGCCGGAGGAGGCGGGAGCAGTTGTGCTATCGGCATTTAAAAAAGGGCTAGGGCTTAGGGCGCTGATACTAACTGGCATAATAAATCCTTCCAGGTGACCCCTTTCTATATTCACGAATGATGCCAAGTAGGGGTGGAATTACTTGTGATTGGGGTGTTGCCGGGTAAGTCGTAAGCGAATGTTTTTGTTGGGGTTTTACTCCCTGGCGTTTTAGGGTTTGAGTTTCCCGAATCAGGCTCTGGATTTAAAAATGGTTTGGCGCGCCGATATTACGTTTTTACGCCAATATTATGAGGATTTGAGGCGAAAATGGCTCGGCTTTAGCTGGCGGCTGGCAGCTCTTGACCGCTAATCTTTGCGTCAATAATCTGAGCACCATGAAGCTATTTAAGAAATTTTCGATGTCTATGGTGAGCCTTTTGGCCCTCTCTTGTTTAACCATCGCATGCAGTGATTCAGACGCCGGTTCCGAAGGCGATGCCAATGGTGCATCATTTATGAACCTAGACTTTATCCTTGAATCATCCGATGGTTTTGAGCCAGCTGATGGTGGCACCGTGCGCATTCGTTTTCGTGAAGGTGAAATGAGCGAGCTTGGTTTCTTTCTTGGTGGTGGATGCAACTCTGTGGCCGGTGATTTTACCCTCACCGATGGTGTGATGACTGTAACGTTACTCGGCATGACGGAGATGGCTTGTGACACGCCGCTGATGGAGCAAGACGATTGGTTCGTTGGCTTTCTACAAGCATCTCCGGGCTTTGACTACAGCAACGATAGGGTGACGCTTACCGGTGCAGATGCCACTTTGGTTTTTCTGGATTCCGAGTTGGCAGATCCAGATCGCGACTTGGTAGGCGCTGAATGGACCATCAATAGCTTTATGGAAGGTGGGTCTGCGAGTGCTGTAAATCTCAGTACAACTCCCACGGTTGTATTTGGTGAAGATGGTGAGGTTGCAGTGTTTACGGGTTGTAACACTGGTGGTGGAGCCTACAGCGTTGAAGGTTCAACCATAACTTTTTCAGAGGTTTCCTACACCCGTGCAGGTTGTGAAGACGATAATGCGAGCTGGGTAGATGCCCATATCCAAACTGTTATCGTAGCGGGGTCTGTAAGCTATGAAATAGATGCAGCAAGACTAACCATTGAAGGTGAATCCAAGGGTTTAGGCGCCTATACTGAGTGAGAAGGGTGCTGCACTATTCTCGAATTCGGACAGGGAACATAAACTCTGAGTTTGACGGACCGAGATAGACGAGATTTGTCCAGTCGTCGTGGTCTTTGAGAACAGTAAACGTTCCGCCGCAGTTTTGCTCTTGCGATGATTCTTCGCTGTTCACGTTGTATTGAACCACACTAATATTCCCATCCACGTTCCAGTCGATGGCAACGCCCTCACAAACTCCTAAATATTCGTTGAGAGAGTTTTCGTTGAGGTTGTCCAGCACGCCGCGGCTGTAGGTTAAATCAGCCTGAACGTTTCGGCCACAGTCTCTAAACGCATAGTTGTAGAGATAGTTCATGACTGAGTTGTAGTTGGGCTTGTAGTTACAATCTTCAAATCCACCATGCAGTAGGTTTAGGTTGTGCCCGAGTTCATGCATGTAGGTTGTTACATCGCGATCCTTGGGGCAGCCTTGGGTAACCAGAAAATCAAATCCAGGGGCATAGCCAAGTCCGCCTGCGCCGCTTGAAACACCGCCATCACCAAAATCGTATGCTTGAATCACGTAGTGAAAGTAGCCCTCTCGGTTGGAGGCAAAGTTGACCGATTTATGGTCGACGAAGTCGCCAATGAGGCCGCCATTGAGAAATGAGTCTGCCTCTGAGATGAAATTACCTCCCTCGAAGCCGCTTCCCTGGCCGTAGTCGACGTGAAGAGCAATCCCTGTGGTTCCATCTCGGTTTTGGGTAGGCGCTGCAGCAAAGGCTTCAACCAGTGCGTTCATGGCGTTGGCTGTGGGACGGAGCTCGGTGCCACCGCAGTTTGATGCAGCATCGTCACGCGTCCAATCCACTTCTAGGAAAATGTCACGGTGGTTTGGGTTGGCTCCAAAGCCCCGAAGGTTTAACCCTCCGGATGTACCCATGACTTCATCGCCATCTGGAATACCGTCGTCATCGGAATCTGGGTCATCAGGGCTGGTACCTGTATTGGAGGTTGATACGTAGATGCCTGTATTGGTTTCTACGCAGTCGGCCAGGCCATCTCCATCGGAATCTACGATATTGGTGCAATCTTCAATCTGGCAGCTGCTTGAGCATCCGTCGCCCGCTTCGAGGTTGCTATCATCGCACCCTTCGCCCACTTCTCGAATACCGTTGCCACAGCTTTCAGTTGTACAGAGGGATGAACACCCATCGCCCGATACCAAGTTGTCGTCATCGCAATCTTCATCTGGGTCAAGTCGGCCGTTGCCACATACTTCAGCAAGGCATTCCTCCGAGCATCCATCACCATTGGAGTTATTACCATCGTCGCATTCTTCCGTAGCGCTTTGAGTGCCATCGCCGCAGCCTTCTTGTTCGCACGAACTCGAGCATCCATCTGCGCTGCTTGAGTTCCCGTCGTCACACATTTCTCCAAGGTCGAGCACTCCATTGCCGCAATATTCGATGCCGCAGGTATTGGAGCACCCATCACCACTGGTGGTGTTTCCATCATCGCAGGATTCACCGTAAACCGTTGCGTTTGAATTACTGAGAAATTCAAAGTCGCTGCACCCGACGCTGTTTTCGTTGTGGTTGAAGGGGTCGAAGAGGGGGATAGACCGGGTACCACCAGTTTCTAGGGTAAGCTCTAAGTCTACCCATCCGGCAATCCAGCAGCCGATAACAACGATTTCAACATCGTGTGTACCTGCGTTGAGTGTATTGACCAGTTTCGGCGAGTCGATGACCGATTCGTACTCTCCACATGGTGCGGCACTGATTGGCACTGTGGCAACTTGTTCGCCATCCACGTAAACCCACATTTCATTGGCTTGGTCGGCGGTACATTGGTAGCCGGTGCGATACCACTTGAGTTTCGCGGAGCTGGCGATTCCGGTTGAGGCGATTGTGTCGTCGCCGCACTCTATGGCGCAGCTTGAAGAGCAGCCATCATCATCGTCGGTGTTTCCATCGTCGCAAAATTCGCCCAGTGCCGTGTTAAGATTGCCATCTCCACAGATTTCAATTTGGCAGCCAAACGAGCATCCGTCACCGTTGTTTTGATTTCCGTCATCGCAGAGTTCACCGAGTGAGCTTTGAGTGTTGCCGTCTCCGCAGTATTCAAGCTGGCATGTATCACTGCAACCGTCGTCGTTGGTGAGGTTACCGTCATCGCAGAGTTCTCCGGCAGCCGCGTTAGGGTTTCCATCGCCGCATTCAACGTAGGTGCAGTCATCGTCACACCCCGAGGATTCTCCAGCAGTGTCACAGCTTTCAGCCCCAGCTGCGATGCCATTACCACAAGCAGAGAAGGTGCAGTTGCTGTCACAGCCGTCGCCATCGATATTGTTTCCATCATCACAGGCTTCTGGGCCGAAAACTTCCGCCGAAGAATTCACTTGTGGGCTCACTTGGCTAACGCCTGTTCCGCAAGGGATAGCGGCGTTGATTGAGGCCGCACCGGCATCTTGTTCATAGAGGACAATTTGTTCACCGGTATCGTCGATGGTGGCCTTCACCCAGTACACGTAGGTGTCGTCGATTGGGTCTATTCGGAATGAATAGCTGTTGCTGCCATCATTGAGGAGTTCAAAGAGGGAAGCATCGGTGGTGGTTACGGATTGGTCTACGTCGCCGCAATAGCAGGCGTTGGCCATTTGCGCTCGGGCGAATTCAACGCCGTTTACACTGAAGACCCCTTGGGAATCGTTGCCGCCGCATCGAATACCGGCCCACGAGAAAGTCATCGATGTAACCGCGAGCAGGCGCTGATTGTAAAGACCATCTCCGCACAAACCGTTGGTGCATGAGTTGGTACATCCATCATCTTCGTTGCTGTTTCCATCATCACAGATTTCCAATTCAGGGCAGAATTGGCCGTCTCCGCAGCTGGCACCTGAGCCTGAGCCGGAGCAAGTGGCGTTGCAGGTACCGCAGGCATCGGCGTAGCCGTCGTCGCATGTTTCCAATTGTGGGCAAGTGAACCCATCACCACAAACAGCGCCCGAACCTGCTGCATTGCATGTGGAGTTACAGTCGCCGCACATATCGGTATAGCCGTCATCACAGAGTTCGAATTCAGGGCAGACGCTGCCATCACCACAAGTGGCGCTGCTGCCTGGCCCAGTGCAGTTGGCGTTACAAGTACCGCAGCTGTCTAAGAATCCGTCATCGCATGCTTCGGTTTCCAGGCACGCAATACCGTCGCCACATGTAGAGCCGCTTCCGGAACCCGTACAAGTTGCGTTACAGCTACCACATTCATCAGCGTAGCCGTCGTCACATGTTTCAATCTCTGGACAAATGGTGCTGTCTCCGCAGGTTGCGCCGCTTCCTGGAGCGGTACACGCCGCATTGCACGTTCCGCAGGCGTCAGTGTAACCATCATCGCATGCTTCTAGCTCAGGGCAGATCTGACCATTGCCACACACAGCGCCAGCACCCGGTCCAGAGCAGTCAGTATTACAAGTACCGCATGCATCGGTATAACCATCGTCGCATGTTTCAAATTCAGGGCAGAACACACCATTGCCGCAAACAACGGCTTCGCCCGGTCCTGAGCAGTCGGCGTTACAGGTACCGCATGCATCGGTGTAACCGTCATCACATGCTTCTTGGCCGGGGCAGATAATACCATCACCGCAGACGCCAGCGCCTGGTCCGGTACAATCGTCATTGCAGCCGCCGCATCCTTCTTCGGACACCACATCATCGTCACTTGGTTCGCATGTTTCTAGTTCGGGGCATATTTCGCCATCGCCGCATGTGGCGCCGGTACCTTCTGCTGAACAGTCTACATTACAGGTACCGCATGCATCGGTGTAGCCATCGTCGCATGTTTCAAGTTCTGGGCATGTATCACCATCACCACATGTGGCGCCGGTACCTTCTGCTGAACAGTCGGCGTTACAGGTACCGCAGGAATCAGCGTAACCATCGTCGCATGTTTCTCCATCATCTAAGATGCCATTGCCGCAGTTATCTGGCGTGCTTGGGTCGGATTCGTCTGTCGCGTCGCTTGCGTCGGCAGTATCCGTCACATCGGTTGGATCTGAGCTATCGCTGGGACTGGATGAATCGGAGACGTCAGGGTTTGTGGCTGTGTCAGGATCGATACAAACACCGTCCACACACTTTTGCCCAAAATCACAATCGTTTTCGTCTGAGCAATCGAGTCCACGGTTCTCGAGGTCAACAATACCGCTGCAGCCAGTTGCGGCCACCATGAAGGTTGCAAGAATGACAGTATGTAGTTGTTTCATCGTGGGTCTCCTCCGAGAGGCATACGGAGGAACACAGAAGCTCCTTGAGGCGTGACCACTGCACCGACCTGAGTGGAGCTTTCATCAACATCATCGTCAAAGAAATACCAAAGTGAGGTGGCAAGCCCGATAATACCGACGGCCATAGAAATGTCTGAGATGAGCGCCAAT
>JABJBS010000130.1 GCA_018668695.1 Deltaproteobacteria bacterium | reverse complement strand
GGTGGATGACCATTTGATGAAGATCAGCCATGTGATGCGAGCTGAGGAATGGATTTCATCAACACCAAAGCACGTTTTGCTTTATCAGGCATTTGCCTGGGAAGCGCCTGAATTTATCCACATGCCGCTTTTGCGCAATAAGGATAAAAGTAAAATCTCCAAGCGTAAGAATCCGGTGAGCCTCAACTACTATAAAGAAGCTGGGTTTCTTCCATCTGCAATGCTGAACTATCTTGGGATGATGGGCTGGACCATGCCTGACGGTGAAGAGAAATTCACAGTCGAGAAAATGGTGAAGGAGTTCGACTTCGGCCGTATTTCTTTGGGTGGCCCTGTTTTTGATATGCAAAAGCTAACGTGGCTCAACGGGCTTTACCTACGAGAGAGACCAAGCGCAGAAATCGTCAAAGATTTACGTGCACTCTTGTTAAGCGACGACATGCTTTTAGAGGTGGCAGAGCTTATGCACGAGCGCATCGACAAGCTTGAAGACTTCATCGACAAGGCTTCTTTCTTCTTTGGTGGCGATTGCGTTTATGACGCCAGCGCTACGAAAATGCTGCTTCCTAAAAAGAGAACGCCTAAGGAGATGGCCGAAGCTTTATTGAAAGCGGCTGAGGTGATCGACACTTTACCCGATCTTGAGCTTGATAGCCTCAAAGAGGCGATGAATGCGCTGCGTGAAGAACTTGAACTCAAAGGCAAAGAGTTCTTTATGCCATTAAGAATTGCAGTGACGGGCCGTAAAGACTCTCCACCGCTTTTCGAATCAATGGTTGTTCTTGGTAAAGAGAAGTGTCGTCGGCGTCTGCGTAATGCCGCGAATCACTTAAAGGCTTATAAGCCGCCAGCCGAATCATAAATGTTCATAGCCTGACTTCTTTCCTGGAGGTTAGGCGCCTTAAATCCAGCTTCCATTCTTGAGTGCTGCTTCGAGTTTCACGCGGGCCTCTGCTGATATTTCGCAGAGCGGTAGCCTAAAGTTCTCTTGCATCATACCCTTGAGAGCCAGTGCGGTTTTTACTGGAATTGGATTCGATTCAATAAAGAGTACCTCGAAAATCTCGGCCATTTGGTCATGGAGGCTTTGAGCCTTTTCGAACTCCCCGTCTCGAGCGAAATGCACCATGTCGGTAAACTCTTTGGGAGCAACGTTAGATGCGACACTGATAACCCCATCTCCGCCAGCCTTCATAAAAGCCAGAGTGGTGGCGTCATCACCGGAGAGGATTTTAAAATCTTCACTGGTAAGATCACGGATGGTTTGAACGCGTGAGATATCTGCGGTGGCTTCTTTGACGGCTACAATTCCATCGAGCTTGGCGATTTGAGCGACGGTTTCAGGAAGCATGTCGCAGCCGGTACGCCCGGGAACATTGTATAGAATGACTGGAATATCGGCAGCATCAACAAGGGCTTCGTAATGCCGGTAGAGACCTGTTGGGGTTGGCTTGTTGTAGAATGGAGTGACGACCAGTGCCCACTCTGCGCCTGTATCGGCGGCTCGTTTTTGGTGATCGATTGCAACTGCAGTGCTATTGGCCCCGGCGCCGGCCACAACTGGGGTTCTTCCGTTCGACGTTTTAACAACATGGGCAATAACGTCTTGCCGCTCTTGCGCGGTCATGGTGGCTGATTCCCCTGTGGTACCACAGGGGACCAAGGCATCGATGCCTGCACCGATTTGCATTTCGATTAGGTTATCAAGAGCGCCATAATCAACGCTGCCATCGCTGTTCATTGGAGTGACCAGAGCGGTCATCGAACCTGTAGGACCGTTTTTATGTGCAGCCATCACTTCTCTCCTGAGCTTGTCGCTACGTCCAATCGAATCTCACCCGTCCAAAGTTGTTCGAGCGTTTCACGTTCTCGAATTAAGTAGGCGTGACCGCCGTCGCAGAGGACTTCGGCTGGGCGTGGCCGGCCGTTGTATTGGCATGCCATAACGAACCCATAGGCACCGCAACTGCGAATTGCCAAGAGAGAACCGGGCTTCCAGACAGGAAATTGCTCTTGGTCGGCGAAAGTATCAGCACTTTCGCACACAGGACCCACGACATCGCAAAGAGCTGTGGGGCCTTCGACTTCGTCTACACCTTCTATGCCGTGATGGGCTTGGTAAAGAGCTGGGCGAATCAGATCATTCATTCCGGCATCAACGATTGTAAACGTTCGCGTTGCGCCTTCTTTTCTTCTGACAACTTCAGTGAGTAATACCCCGGCGTTTCCAATGATAACCCGGCCTGGTTCAAACACGATGGTAAGTCCCAGCTCTCCGAGAATAGATGCTAACGCTTCGCCATATTCGCGAGGGGGAGGAGGTGTTTCGCCCGCATAAGGGATACCCAAGCCGCCGCCCATTCCCATGTATTCAAGGGGCGATCCTTGAGCGAGAAGAGCTTGCGTAAGCTTAAGCATCCGGTGGGCCGCATCCAAAAAGGGATCAAGCTGAGTGACCTGCGAACCAATATGGCAAGTAACGCCAACCATCTTAAGATTTGGGTTATCCAACGCTTCTTTGTAAATGGATTCGGCTCGGTCCATCGGAATACCAAATTTATTCTTGTTTAGACCGGTTGCGATGTAGGGATGTGTCTTGGGATCAACATCTGGATTCACTCGCACTGAAACTGGAGCAGAAATTCCCATGGACTGCGCAATACTGGAAACTGCGCTGAGTTCCTCTTCAGATTCAACACAGATGTAGAGGACACCTGCTTCTAATGCGCTACGAATTTCATCGTCACGTTTACCAACACCGCTGAATATAACTTGCTTGGGATCTGCACCAATGTGCTCAACCCGCTTGAGTTCTCCAACCGAAACAGCATCAAAGCCGCACCCAAGCTCTTGAATGACTTCTAAGATTGCGAGGTTTGCGTTGGCTTTGACGGCGTAACAGATGTGATGAGGTAGCCCAACCAAGGCTTCCTGAAGAACTTTGATGTGCCGGGTGATGGTTGCTTTGGAGTACACATAAGTAGGCGTTCCAAAGCGCTCTGCCACCTGGTGGAGATTGACGTCTTCACAGTGAAGTGTTGGACCCTGTCTTTGAAAATGGTCCACGGCATGTTCTCCTGGTTAGAATGTGATGGCGAGTGTACTTTGAATGGTCCAAGCGAGGCTTGTCTCACCAGTTTCTGTATCGTTGATTTCAAAGCCACCGAGTGGGAAGAGGATACCAGCCCGTAGGCTAGCAAGCAGTCCGCCACCGTTAGCATCTATTTGGCTTTTGTAGGTTAGCTCAGCATCGAATTCAATACCCAGTGGTTGTTGAGCTGGTTTCTCACTGTTGCAGCTTTTTTCGCCACTGGTTTGATCAGGGTTCGTTGTAGCGTCGGTCGTTGTTGGCCAGCAACGTGGTGTTGACTGAGGAAAGAACGCTTGTGAGTAAATTCCTGCCAATGAACCACTGATCGCATCTGTGAAAGCGTAGCTGGCTTCTGGTCGGATGTACCAAGCATCGCTTACTGTTCCGAGGATTTGGCGGAAGAGTAAAAGGTCGACGTGATAGTTTGGACTGAATTGAAAGTTGTTGAGCGAAGAATCCTTAGTTTGATCTCCGGTCACGGTGCCGCGCTGATTATCAGCGGTGTCCATTGTGCCCATACCAACCCAACGATCACCCGATGCAGCACCGGCACGCAAGCCAAGGCCAGCACCTTCGCCCGGAGGATCTAAGTGATAGGTAATATCCAGGGCTGTACCCCATTGAAGAACAGTCGTCGTGTCGACGGTGTCTGCTGTTACCGCTGAGTCGCTGAAGTCGCCGTAAACGAGTGCACCTTCTGCAGCGATTTCCCAGTCACCAAAATAGAGGTGTCCGAAGGCATCACCCATGAAAAGCGTTGCATTGCGTCGCTCCCAGAGTTGAGCGTCTGTGTTATCACGTGCAAAGTCAGTAGCGTCTCCGGTGTTGGTTGTCTCAGTATAGAACTCAGGAGCAACCTCGCGAGCTTGCTGTCGTAGCATTGCCCAAGCACCATAGTTGATAACCCACTCACCTTGGTTGATGTGGTCACGGATGTCATCGGGATGATCAACACGTAAAACTTGCGCAGAGTACTGAGATACATCGTCCCAGGTAAACGCGTCGTGTGCTTGTCCGGTCGCTGCTCCGAATGCGTTAAAGGCTGGTCCAGATGAAACCCAGTCAAACATGCCGACGAAAACATGGTCGGCCATACGAAGTGATGCGGAAATGCGGTCAGCGGTTTGGTCGTAATCACAATCGAGGCATTCGCCTGAGTTGATAAACATACCGAGGCCCCAGTGGCTGGGCATGCGACCGAAGCGAACTTCAAGTTGGTCGTTGAGTGCAGTGAGGCGACCGTAGACAGAACGAACCTTGATTGCGTCGTTGATAGAGTTGACGCCACTTGTGGCTTCATCTTGGCCAGAGCTTAGGATGTTGATGGGCTGGTCACCGTAGAGCTTTGGAGTCGATCCCATAATAAAATTTTCCAGAATGTCCAAGCCGAGGTGTACCTGAATATTACTGCTGACGTTAATCGTAGAGTTTAAGGCGAGAGAAAGATTGGTACCACTGAAGTTGGCATCGCGCTCGGCAGCTTCGCTTTCAGCTACATTACCGGCAAGAGCTGGGTAGCGGGAGGTACCGTTGCGAAGAGCGGCTCCAACAAAACGGTTACCGAAGTCTAGGTTGCGGTAGAGTCCTGCGCGCATGCGAAGGTAACCATCAACTTCAAGCATGGAAAGTTCAGGCTTAAGGAGCATCCAGTCGTCGCGGTTCCAATCTTCAAGAGAAATTTCTTTCTTTTGTTTTTTGGCTTCCGGTTCAGCTGAAGTCGCAGCTGGTGCCGGTGGTTCAGGAGCAGCCGGAGCAGCCGGTGCTTCGGGCGGAGCTGGGGGTGGTGTGGCGCTCGCATCCGTATCGGTCTGCGCCAGTGCCATCATAATTGTTATTGCTATCCACGCTGAGCTAGCCATCTATCGCTCCATCCTACGTAATGTCTTCTGAGTTCCAAAGACTGAATTAGTCTTTTACGTTGTCAGAAGCCTTTTGCCGAGACCCTTGAACTACTTTCCGCGGGCTTTGGCTAGAAATTTCTAGGCTTTTGCTGATTTAAAGCCGCGCGACACTACAACGCTCGTAGCAGTGCTTCAAGTGGCCATGGGTTGAAGTTGTGCTGAGTGCATGAGATATCCACGCGTTGCTACAGATACCAAGCCGGTTGTGTACAGATGAGGGGGAGTCAATGAGTCAACCTTTACCGAAATTATGGCAAGATTGCATGGGCGATCTCGATACAGGCGAGGAGGCTTCAGGGCTTGGCCGCGAACTCCAACTATCCTGGGATTCACTGGTGATGCTTCGCGAAGCCGCTCAGGGCAAGCCAGACCCAGTATTATGGACGCAGGCCATCGAGCAGACAGTCGCGTGCTTGAAAATGCTGAATGAGAGTTATGCAACTTTGGCCGTCGATCCCGAGGATTCAGGCTTTGCTCACCGCTTTCAGCAACATTTTGAGCTCGAAACTCTTGGGTTGGAGGAGTCGGGTGGTGAATTTCTCTTCTGCGATCCTCACACTGTCTTGGTCTATGGAGCTTGCGTGATTTTGGAGCGCCGAATTGGTGCCATGGGGCGAGCCATCGACCATGCCATCGCCGATGGCGATCGAGAAGCTCTTGAACGGGAAGTTACGAGCTATGGATATGGCATTTTACGGGCCATGGAAGAGGTGGCGGTTGTGGTTTTGGAGCAATTGCCTCTCGATACTTCTAGCCGCTCCATGGTTCCTGGCTTTCGTTGTGCACTCAAAGATCTCTTAGATTGGCGAGAAGTGCTTCGGGCTTTGGAACAATTTCCAAGCGATCAAACGATTGAGCAGGCACTCAACGCAATAACGACCAGCGAGGCAGCTGGCGCACTGAGCGCGCAGGAATTTAAGGAAGTTGAGCAATATCAGAGTCTTAGCGCCTCTGATTTGAAAGGCTTGCTCACAATCATCGAGGCAAAACCGTTGGTTGAGCAGGCTATTTTGAAATTAGGGGACCAAGGCGATCGAAAAGTAGCACTTTAGGGATCGAAACCTGCTTTTCAACCCGGTCGCTATGGCTTGACAGTCTAAAAGATCTCCACATATTACCGGCTCCGGCACTGGCCGTGAGTCTCTTGAGAAACTCAATAAAGACGACGACTTACAAATCAAGGAGATAGTATCCATGGGCAAGATAATCGGTATCGATTTAGGTACAACCAATAGTGTTGTAGCGATCATGGAAGGAACTGAACCAAAAGTACTAACCAACGAAGAGGGTGCAAGAACAACCCCATCTGTTGTGGCATTTGGTAAAGACGGTGAAACAATGGTCGGGCAAGTAGCTCGTCGCCAAGCAGTCACCAACCCTGAAAACACGATTTTTTCAAACAAGCGTTTTATGGGACGCCGGTTCGTAGAAGTTCAAAAAGATGTGCATCGCGTACCTTACAAGCTCGTAGCTGGTAAAGGCGATGTGGCATTCATTGAAGCCAACGGCCGTCAGTATGCTCCACCAGAGGTCAGTGCAAAGATTCTCCAGAAGCTTAAGCGTGCTGCTGAGAACTACCTCGGTGAAGAAGT
>JABJBS010000129.1 GCA_018668695.1 Deltaproteobacteria bacterium | reverse complement strand
GCTGGCGAGGGTATGAACTTCGGTGAGGGGCTTGAAGCTCAGCGCAAGATGGAGCAAAACCTTGAAGGCCGCATTACCAAAATCATCGAACGCGTTGTGGGCCCAGGTAAAGCCTCTGTGCAGGTAGCAGCAGAGCTCGATTACACTCAAAGCGAATTATTCCAAGAGACATACGACGGTGAAAACCCGGCTCCAAGAAGCGAGCAAACCAGTGAGGAAATCAGTGGGGGCAATAATGACGAGGCTCAGGGAATACCTGGAGCACGTGCAAACGTTGTAGGCGGACCGGCTCAGGCAGCTCAGTTTCAGGGCGAGGGCAGTGACCGTCGAACAGCCAAGACCACCAATTACGAACTCAACAAAACGACTAAGCGGGAAGTCGCACAGCTGGGACGCCTTAAGCGTTTGACGGTTGCCGTATTGATTGACGGTGTGCGAACCACAGACGCTGCGGGTGCCGAGACAGTTGCTGACCGCCCACAAGAAGAACTGGACCGAATCCAGGGGCTTGTTCGAAGCGCTATCGGGTTCACGGAAGCTCGTGGTGATGAAGTAACAGTTGTATCGATGGGCTTTACGCCGACGCCAGAAGAAGACGAGCTGAATCAAGTAGAGGTCATGGAATGGCAAGACTACCTGCAGCTTTTGTGGAAGCCAGTGATAGGTTTCTTGTTTGTTCTGGTTCTGGTTGGGATTATGTTCTCAATGAGAAAAATGGGCGACCCAGGTGGTGTTCCAACACCTATTCTGGAATCGCCGCAGTCAGTTCGCGACCTTGAAGCGGCCTTAACGGCGGCTGGGCAGGGAGCGGCTTTGGCTGGTAGTGCAGATGCGCAGCTTGCTGCAGCGGCAATGAAGAGTTCGCGCCCCGATCCTGAGAAGGCAGCGGCGGTTATCAAGGGTTGGTTAACGGAGGGTTAAGACGATGGCAGACGCAGAAGCACAACCAGCAGAAGCTCCGAAGAAAAAACGTCGGGGCAAAAAAGCAGAGACGCAAATCGCGAAAAGACCTGCAAGTGGTCCTAAGATGGCCGGTTCTACCAAAGCAGCCTTGTGGCTTCTGAGTGTAGAAGAAGACCTTGCGGTGGAAATCTTGTCACACCTTTCGGACAAAGAGATTAATACAATCTCTGCGGCGGTAAAGACGCTTGGCAAAACAAGCCCGGCTCAACTGGCATCGATTCATACCGAGTTCAACCAGACCCTCGCTCTGGACCCACTGCATCTTAAGGGAAGCATGGATTACCTTGGCAAGCTTGCAACTCGAGCCTTTGGTGAAGATAAAGCTTGGGGCTTGCTCGGAATGGGCGAAGATCCAAACGATGATGATTCCCCAGGACTTGGCAAGGCCGACATCGACGTTCTTAGCTCGATGTTAAAGTCCGAACACCCACAAATTATTTCTGCAGTATTGGGTAATATTGACCCAACACGGAGTGCAGAAATTATCAAACGTCTCCCAGAGAATATTCGACGTGATGTTGTGGGTCGTGTAGCTAAACTTTCACGTGTACCAAGGCAAGTGCTTGACGCTGCAGAGCGTGTACTCTCGGCCGGTTTACCGACCAGCCGCGATGCAGACCGCGAAGTGGATGGCATTCGTACAGCAGCTCAGCTTCTTAACCACTTGGAAGCAGAGATGGCTGACGACATTCTCGACGGACTCGAGAGCGAAACAGATACAATCGCTCAAGATATTCGCCAGGCAATGTTCACATTCGAGGATCTCTCGGCTCTGGACCGACGCGGCTTTGCCACGTTGCTCAAGGAAGTTCAAAGCGATCAGTTATTGGTTGCGCTTAAGACGGCCAGTAATGACCTCAAGGACAAAGTATTTAGCAGCCTGTCAAAGCGTGCTGCTGAAATGCTGAAGGATGACCTTGAAGTTATGCGCCCGGTTCGTTTGGCCGAAGTTCAAGAAGCTCAGCAAGCCATCGTATCGGTTGCGCTGCAGCTCAAGAATGAAGGTAAGTTGGTTATCGCCGGTGCCGGCGGTGATGAGTTCGTATAACAGTTCCAGTTTCTGAGAGGTTGATTGAAGATGTCAGCAAACAACAGCAGAGGACATTCAGCTTACCAAGACAAACTGCGTGAGGTCCGTCCGATGGCACCACCATCGCGGGACTCAGCGGTCAGTAAGCCTCGATGGCAAGACCGGATTGACGACGGGTATAAACCACTCTTCGAAATTCTAACCTGTGTGGACGAACCCAAGGAAGATCCCGAAGCAGAACTCGCGAGAATCCGCCAAGCGGCTTACCGTGAAGGCTATCAAGAGGGACTCCAGCGTGGTGGCGAGACGATTCAAGCAATCGTTGAGAAGTACCAGGCATCTATGATGGAACTTGAGACGGTTCGAGACGAAATGCTCGTTCAGACCGAACAAGACCTGGTTGACCTCTCTCTTCTTATCGCTGAACAAATTCTAGCGGCGGATACTGAAGGCGCGCGGGATTTCACTTTGAGAATGACAGAGCATGTTCTGAAGCTTCTCCGAGATGCCGATATGATTACGCTCAAGGTTGGTCCAAAAGATATGGAGCAAGTTAAAAAACGTCACCCGGAGATGGTCAGTGATAAGACTGTTGTTCGGGTTATCGAGGACCCAAGTATTCAAGTCGGTGGTTTGATTGCCGAGTGCAATTTAGGCCGAGTCGACGCGACGATTCAAAGACGCCTTACGGATATAGCAGAAAACCTAATCGGTTCTGGGAATTAAGGGTACAAACGTGAAGACTGCTTCAACAATGCTAAAGCCATACTTTGAAAGAGCTAAATTAAGTTTGCCTGTACTTGAGGGTAAAGTGGTTGAAGTGCGTGGCATGTTGGTTGTTGCCAGTTGTCGCGGTGCAGCGGTTGGAGATTTATATCGAATACAGGCCGAAACCGGTGAGATTCTAGCTGAGGTCGTCGCCCTTCGTGCGGAAGATGCGATGTTGGTTCCTTATGGAAACCTTTCGGGTATTCGCGTTGGAGATAGGCTTATGCCTGAAGGCGGCGCGTCATACATCGAAGCAACCGATGCCATGCTAGGGCGAATCATCGATCCACTGGGTAATCCAATGGATGACGGTCCTGAATTACCCCGTGGTGAGCAGCGCCTGGTTTATGCAGATCCTGTTCCACCGGCACGACGTGGACCCGTCGATCAGCGCATGAGTCTTGGCGTTAAAGTTTTAGATGCTTTCACTCCAGCAGCTCGCGGACAACGGCTTGGAATTTTCGCCGGTCCGGGTGTTGGCAAGTCGGTTTTGATGGGCATGGTTGCAAGAAGCGCACAAGCCGATGTTACGGTTATGGCTTTGGTGGGTGAGCGTGGCCGAGAAGTAGGGCACTTCGTAGAAAAAGTTCTTGGGCCGGAAGGCATGAAGCGCACGGTCTTATGTGTGGCTACTTCAGATAGACCTGCCTCTGAACGCGTAAGAGCTGCATTTGTCGCTACTGCGATTGCCGAATATTTTCGAGCGCAAGGTAAGAGCGTATTGCTCTTTGTGGATTCACTAACGCGTTTTGCAATGGCACAACGTGAGGTAGGACTTGCAGTTGGCGAGCCGCCTACCACCAAGGGTTATCCGCCTAGTACCTTCGCCATGCTTCCAAAGTTACTTGAACGGGCATCACCAGCTATTGGTGAGGGAAGTATCACTGGCATTTATACTGTTTTGGTCGAGGGTGACGATATGACCGACCCGGTGGGTGACGCGGCTAAAGGCCTATTGGACGGACACATAACGTTGTCCCGTGAATTGGCGAACCGTGGGCACTATCCTGCAGTCGATGTTTTGCAATCTATCTCTCGAGTGGACACGGATGTTGCAACCAAAGACCAACTGATGGCCGCTCGTACGGTAAGAGGCTGGTTGGCTCAATTGGAAGAATCACGGGATCTTGTATCGGTTGGTGCTTACAAGCCAGGTGCTAACCAACTCTTGGATAAAGCACTCTCGAAGCAAAATCATATAAATCGGTTCTTGCAGCAAGAAATTCACGAGATAGCGGATATGTCGGCAACGACGTCACAGTTATCTAATTTGGCAAGAGGATAAGATGGCGAAGAAGCCTATAGAGCGTGTAGCCAAATTAAGGGCAAGCTTAGAACGTCAAGCGCAAGTTGAACTCGGTGCAGTTCAGAGCAGCATGCACGAAGCACAGTCCTCATTGGAAAACCTGCACAGCGTGCCTTCGTCTTTTACTACCGGCGATACGATTTCGTTGAGTATGATTGAACTTGCGAGACGCGCATCGTTATCGACTTCGTTTGCGATTGAGCATTACAAAATCGAAGAAGAAGAAAAGCTTGCAGCCTACCAGGCTCGTCGTCTTGAAAAAAAGCAGATCGATGCGCTCTTGCGGCGCCGCAATGAGCGAGAAGCGAAAGAGACGTTGAAGCAAGAGCAGAAGGCTTTGGACGATTGGACTTCATCTCGTTGGGGGAGGAAAACCGATAATGAGAAGTAGTAATCCACGCTTATGGTTATCTTTGTTGCTGCCGATTTTGGTTAGTCTTTCGTTCGGTTGGGCGGCTTACGCTCAAGAAGAGGGCGACGAGACGGAAGAGACCGAGGATGATGAAGACGACGAAGACGATGAGGACGACGAGGACGAGGACGACGAGGAGGCAGCTGAGGGCGGCGACGGTGATGGAGATGGAGATGGTGACGAGAATAACCCACCGACTGAGGCTGATGAGCGCGAGTCTGACGAAGATGAACTCATGGAAGATGATGAAGAGGAGGAGGAATGCACCCCTCTCGATTATGAGGAACTCAAGTTACTAGCGGATTTACGAAAGAGAGATACACAACTGCAGAAGCAGGCGAAGCTTTTAGAAGAAAAAGAAGCTGTGTTGGCACGTGTGCAGGATGAGATTGATTTACGAATGGCCACAATGATGGCCAAGCTTAAAGAACTCGAAGCGAAGCTGGCTCTTGGCGATGCCGAGCGAGCAGCCCGTGAAGAGCGCGTGCTTAAATTGATTGAGACGTTGAAGACATTATCTGCTCGAAAGGCAGCGCCTATTCTTGCAAAAGCAGACTCTCGATTTGCGACGAGACTTCTTTTGGGACTGGGGCCGGAACGAACAGGTAAGCTATTGGCAGCGATGGAGCCGGCGCAGGCAGCGAGAATTATGTCTCGTCTTGCAAATGCGAAAACACCGGCACAACGCGCTGCAGCGAAGAATAAATAAGTAGTCAAGCACCCGCGCATGGTGTATAATGTGTGTGTGGGTTGAAGGTGTGTGGAGATAGGGATGGGTGTGGATACCTTACTAAAGGGCTCTTCGAGTTCTAAGCTTGCAGGACAACTGCAAGGAATAGTCAAATCGGAACCTGTAGAGGTTACGGCCAGGGCAGAGTCCTTTGGTCGGGCGATGGATTCCGCGCGGCGAATCGTTGAGAATTCCGAATCTCCCAAATCACTCAAAAACTCAACTAAATCGAATACTTCAGGTAAGCAGACCTCTAAGGAGGCCGCTAAAGAAAAGGCCACGGGCAAGGCCTCAGCGGTTGTTGCCGAAGCGAAAAAAGACGGTGTTGTTAAGGGCAAGGGTAAGGCAGGTAAAACCAGTTTAACCAAGGCTGACCCTGCAACCTTTGAAGCAAAAGCTGTCGCACAAGAGCCTACACGGGCGCACAAAATCGCAGAATCGGTCAAGGGCACCTTGGAGCGTCTGGCTGTTCAAAATCAGTCTAAGAGCGCTTCTGGTGCAGTTAAAGAACAAAAAGAATCCAAGAAATCTCAAAAAAGTACAATCGCTAAAAACTTAGGATCTACAGCTAAGCTGCCTGCCGACAGTGTCGAATCATCGAAGACCGATACGGTGACAAAGGCTTCGCCGCAGAAGGTCGATGTCGAACTCTCTAAAGTAGCTGTCACCGGTAAGGCAGACGAAAAGCAAGCCGTTTCGATTGTTGGGGATAAAAAGAAAAGTCCTTCGTTGAAAGAGACGAAGACGTCATCGACTCAACCGAGTCCGGCCACTTTAGTTTCGAAAAAGGAAAAGGTGTCGGCTGAGGCTTCCAAGAACGAAGAACTCAATGTTGTAGTGAGCGCTGATGAGGCGCCTGCTGCGACGCTTGTCGAGAAGTCGAAAGTCGAGGGAGAGGGCCTTCGCGATGAAACGCCTGTCGTTACTAAGGGTGCGAACGTTCAAGTCCATACAGTATCAAGTAACGATATCGGTGACATTGAAGATGAGCCGGTTAGCATTAGTCCAGAAGGGGCCCTAACTTCTGAGAGCCAGAACAAGGGTAAGACGGTCTCACTCAACGCTGAGCCAATCGACG
>JABJBS010000128.1 GCA_018668695.1 Deltaproteobacteria bacterium | reverse complement strand
TGCGCTCGTTTACTTGAGTCTTTGAATATTGACTGAAAACCAAACCCCAGTTTTAGGGCAGAATTAGGGCAGATTAGCCGCATCGAAATAAAAACAGCACGTTATATCAAACGTTTATAGATGAAGTCGTTCGGGAATCGAACCCGCGTCCGGAAACCTTTAATGGTAGGCACTACGTGTGTAGTCGATGATTAATTTTACCAATAACAGCGCCCATCGACAGGCTATGTTTTTGGCGAGTCTCAGAAAGTCTCGATTCACTCAGCTGAGACGCCCAGGTGAATCCAGCCAGCTGTTTTGGCGCCGGTAACCTTCAACCACTGGCAGAGTCGAAGACCGACGCGCCTAGTCAGGTTTTTAAGCTGCTAGAGCGAGCTCAACATTATCGTTGGCATTTAGTTTTCGTCATCAGGTATTAACGTGGTCTGCTGACCTCCACGACACGCTCCAAACACATCTCTGAATCCCCGTCGAAACCATGTCGCCCCCATATATGGGTCTACCGTTCTCTCTGGGCACTTAATGAAGTGCAGCACACCGGTATAGCCTATCACATAGCGAATGTCACCCATGTATTTAAATGCATTTATCTGGAATAACCTCCAGATTTCAGTGGTTTCCCCCATGCGGTGCCATTGCCGCTTGCCGGATAGGACAATTAAGAATAGAGACACTCCATGTCAAAAACCCGTGTAGCCATTGTGTATGGAGGACGCTCAACAGAGCACGAAATCTCCATTCTTTCTGCCCGTAACATCCTGGCCTCTCTGGATAAAGACCGATTTGAGGTATCTCTTATCGGCATCGATAAAGAGGGGAAGTGGTCTCTGCAGGATCCTAAGTTGCTCCTGGAGGCTTCTACAGACCCACGTACCGTGGCGTTGCAGGCAAACTGTCCACCGGTGGCAATGGCACCGCGTCCAACGGGCGGCATGCTTGAGGGCGTGGGCGCTCCGAAAATCGACGTTATCTTTCCCATCCTCCATGGACCCATGGGCGAAGATGGCACCATGCAAGGCATCTTTGAGCTGGCGGAAATCCCCTATGTGGGCTCCGGCGTTTTGGGCTCATCGGTGAGCATGGACAAAGACTCCATGAAGCGGGTGCTGCGCGATGCGGGCATTCCAGTCGGGCCATTCCAGTCTTACCGCCGCTACCACTGGGACAAAAAAGCCGACACCATTCTCACGCAAATCGAAGAGCTGGGTTTCCCGGTGTATGTGAAGCCTGCGAACCAAGGCTCGTCTGTGGGCATCAAGCGAGTTGCCGCTTCCGCCGAGCTTCGAGAAGCCATGGACTTTGCTTTCCAGTTCGACACCAAGGTCGTTGTAGAGTCTGAAATCATTGGCCGCGAAATTGAATGCAGCGTATTAGGAAACGACAATCCCATCGCCTCTGTGGCCGGTGAAGTGATTGTTCACGCTGAGCACGGTTTCTACTCTTACGAAGCCAAGTATGTAGATGCCAACGGCGCCGGCCTTGAAGTGCCCGCCAAAGTAAGCGACGAAACTTTAGCGAAGCTTAAAGAAGTGGCCATCGATACTTTCCTCGCCCTCGATTGCAGCGGCTTGTCTCGGGTGGATTTCTTTGTACAAGACGATGGCAATTTGGTGGTGAACGAAATCAACACACTGCCGGGTTTCACCAACGTATCCATGTATCCCATGCTTTGGAAGCACAGCGGAATTGAGCAAAAAGAGCTGCTCACCCGTTTGGTCGATTTGGCAGTGGAGCGTTTTGAGAGTAAGCAGAAGCTTCGCCGCAGCATGGAGTAGGGCAGCGCGCCCTAAATCGCCTGGAGAGGCGGTTCCAGCTCTGGCTCTTCAATCAGCCGAGGCATATCCAACATAAATCGAGCACCACCTTCTGGGCTTTTATGCACCGAAAGCATGCCGTCGTGTTGGCGTGTGATGCGGTCTGCAATGGATAGGCCCAAACCAAAACCACCACTGTGCCGGTTGCGGCTGGCATCTAATCTTACAAAGGGGCGAAACACATCGTGGCGCTTGTCTTCTGGCACGCCTGGTCCGTCGTCGTCTACCATGATTTGAATGCGGTCTTCGGTGGCAACGCAGCGCAGAGCCACTTGAGTTTTCGCGTAGCGCGAAGCATTGGATAGAAGGTTGTCGAGCACCCGGCGCAAAAAGCGCGGCGCGGCCAACACCGACACACTGTCCTCGGGCAGTTTCACTTCAACTTTAAGTTCACCCACATGGGGCGTAAAAGCATCGAGCGCTGCTTCCAGCACATCGGAAATCTCGCAGGGCTCTTTCTCGCTGATAGGCGCACCTTCTTGGAGCTTGGTAAAGTCGAGCAGTTCCTCAATCAAAGCTTCCAGCTCGCCTAGAGATTCCTCTACGCCGCCTAAGAGCTGTTCGCGTTCGTCGTCGTCGTCGGCTTCAGCCAGTGAATCAATCGACATGACAATCCGCGCCAGAGGTGTACGCAGCTCGTGGGAGGCCGCTCTTAAGAGCGCTTTATGGCTATCAATGAGGTTAGAGGTGCGCTCCGCCATCGAGTTGAAGCTATAGGCCAAATGCTTCACCGAGCCGGGGCCATCTACAATGGCGCGCCGTTCAAAGTTGCCTTGCCCAAATGCCTCAGCCGCGTCACTTAGCTCAACGAGGTCGCGTTTGACGGGTCGCAATACGAGATAGATACCCAGACCAATGCCCAAGAACGCAAAGAAGCCCGTGACAATCAGGCGCCAATCTACGGGGCCTTTCATAACGCCCACCGGACCAATCTCAATCACTTTGTCGCTATCGGGAATCAG
>JABJBS010000127.1 GCA_018668695.1 Deltaproteobacteria bacterium | reverse complement strand
CTGGATGTTGTTCCTTCTAAGATGTCTGCGGGTGCCAGCAAGTACGCAAATCTATCCAGTATTTATGTAGCGGGCACGAACGCATCAAGCCTGGTTTTTGCTGAAGATGCCTCTAGCTTTGAAGGCTTCTACGGATTTTCACCTGAAGGTGATGTGATTGGCGGCGGTTTCCCCGTGCGTATCCCCAACACCACAGGTCTTGCGGCAGGTACAGCAGTTGACCTCTACGCGTTGGGCGGCATCGCTTGTAACAAGCCAGACGGCGAGCACATTCCTGAAGGCGAGCTTGCGAACGTAGGCACTGGAAGTGTTGCTTCCGATGGTGCAACCATTACGTTTCCAGAAGACGTGGTTTTGCCATGCATGACTTGGATGGCTTACAAAGCTCAGTAAGGTAATTCAATGATGGTCAAGAATTTGAAATTGGCAGCCAGCTTACTGGCTGCGTTTTCGTTAGCTTCGTGCGGTGGACAGCATCTGGGTGAAGAGAGCGGCGTGGGCGATGATACCGTTGCTTTACCTGCCCTTGTTACCGGGAATGCTGCATGTCAAAGCGATAGCTATGCCGCAGGTCCTTACGGTAAGATCCAGGGTGCTACTCTCATCAATCATTGTTTTGAAACCAGTGAGGGAGATTATTTCTCTCTGGCTGATATCTACAATGATGAAGGGGCTAAGCTGCTTTTGATTACCACTTCTGCGGGCTGGTGCTCAGCGTGTATTGAGGAACAGCCGTATCTGGAGCAATGGTACACAGACCATTATGAAGATGGTTTACGGGTACTCGTGACCCTATTCGAAGATGAAAACTTGGTACCGGCCAATTCTGGCTATGCCAGCGATTGGAAAAGTCGGTTCAGTTTGACCTTTCCTGTGGTGGCAGACCCAGCCGTTGCGTTTGATGCTCTAGAAGACGAGCGCACTCAAATGGGCTGGTATTACAATACAAGCATGGCTCCTATGCAGATGCTGGTAAATGCCAAGACCATGAAAATCCTTTCACTTGATGTGGGCGCTACCACCGATACTCTTTATGAGAAGATTCAGGGAAATTTATAATGAGAAAAACTCTTTCATCTTTCGTTCTGGCTTGTTTCGTATTGAGCGGTACACCAGTTCTCGCCGATGGTTTAGCTGCGAAAGACAAACGTTCTGAAGTGGCTGATTTTGAGCTTAGTGATGTTAAAGGAAAAGACGTCAAACTTAGCTCCTACAAGGGCAAGGTCGTGGCGGTGAGCTTTTGGGCAAGCTGGTGCGAGCCATGCAAACAAGAGCTTAGCTTTTTGCATAAGTACAAGAAGGCCAATCCCGATAAAGACTTCGAGATCATTGCGGTGGCAACGGATGCACCTGAAACGATTTCTAAAGTGAAAAGTATCGTGAAGCGCAAGAAGTGGAAATTTGCAGTTCCACTGGACACTGAAGGTAAAGTTTCAGCTCTTCTCAACCCACGGGGTGCCACGCCATTTGCGATGTTCATCGATAAAGATGGTAAACTTGCTTATAGCCACGAAGGCTTTAAGAGCGGCGATGAAGAAAAGTACAAGCCACTGATCAACACTCTTCTAAGTGAGTAATTCAATATGAGACGTGCTCTTTTGGTGAGTTGCCTCCTGGCAGCCATGACTCTACCGGCTTATTCGCATGCAGGTGTCCAAGTGACCAATACATTGGAGACGGCATGGAATGCAGATAATAAGAATGGTCCAACCACAGACCAACCTTATGACGATAACTACGGTTACGCGGTTAACAGGTTAAATATTGTCGGTTCCAGCGGTGATATCTCGACGTTGATTCGTATTGATGCTTGGCGTTATCTGAAACGGCCGACCACGAAGTACAAAGGCAAAATACTGCCCGAGCGCTTGCAAATTGGTTACAAGATGGATGACTGGAAGCTCACCGTGGGCGACTTTTATAAGCAGCTTGGCCGCGGCCTCGTGCTCTCATTTCGTAAGGGTGATGAGGTTTCGGCAGATACTGCCATTCGAGGGGCTGAACTTATTTACTCGGCATCGGGTCACAAGGTGACTCTCTTTGGCGGGTATCGAAACCAAGCCAATTTCGATCCTGTTACCAAGCTCTACTATGACGAAGAAGACGATACGCTGGCTGGTTTTCAATATGTCTACAACGGGTTTGATTTGGTCAATATCGGGACGCACGGACTTTTCTATCAGCCAAACGTAAGAACCATTGAGTCGTACACAAACACTGAAGGTGAATCTGCGGAATACATCCCGGTTAAGAACTTTTTGACGGGTGGTATGTATCTGGATGCACCAGATTTAACGGATTGGTTTGGGCTCTATGTTGAGGCCAATGCTCAGCGCAGGCATGAGTCACCAGGCACACCGGTGAGTACTTTTGGAGAGATCAGTCTTACTGAACAATCCAACGAATTGGGTCTGTCGACTTTTGCCGGCATGAACTTTTTCCTCGGTGATTTTCAGATAACGACTGAACTCTTGCACATTGATAATTTTGATCAGGGTGAACGCATTGCGGGTACCGCGAACCGAATTCAAAATGGCTCTTTGGTAAACGGTGACGCGCGGCCTATTGGTGAAAAAACGTTGAACATGCGTCCACCCACGTTGGTCCGTCAGCAAGACGAGATCACTTCGGTGAGAGACGTTACGGGCGGTTCTGCTCAACTGGAATACTATATCGAGGATCACGAACTCACGTTGGCCGTTAAGGGTGCTTACCGACTTAACGGGGAGTCCCGAGACATTCATGAATTGCTGGCCTACGGCTCCGTGCAGTGGTCTGGAGGCGGTTCACGTATCAAGGTTGAGTCGGGCTTTTGGAACACCGTGGACACAACAAAAGACGAGGTTATTAAAGACAAGCTCTTTTTGTATGTCGACTGGGTTCAGCATGTAAGCGGTAAATGGTCGATTCAAACCATCACCGATACTGAATACCGTATGACGGAAGATTATATTCGCGGCAGCACATATCTAACGCTTCTTAAATCAGGTCTGGGTGACATCACTTTTGAGTTTGGACATGATGTTGACCAAAGTGGCCAAGACGCCTCCTCTACAACCGGCACTAAGGAACTCCAATACTTCTACGCGGGTCAGATTTCTGCAGAAGTGGCCGATGGCTGGAAGGTGACCGCAACCGGTGGTTCTCAGCGTGGTGGTCTTAAATGCATCGCGGGCATTTGCCGATGGTTCCCACCTTTTGCTGGCGGGCGTATAGAAGTTGTATCTCGCTTCTAGGTGCACATGATGGGGGCCAACACGCAGCTAAGCAAAGCGGCTCTCGCATCTCTTAAAGCTATTTCCGTAGCATCCAAGACCCATGGCTTAAGTTTTTGGCAGTCGCCCTCAGGCAAGATTGTGGTGACTCTCGGTGAGGTTCATCTCAAACTCAAGAGAGCCAAACTGCTGGGTAAAAGCGCGGTCGACGCTTTCGAGCTGCGGGCAGTTGAGGGCATGCGATTTTGGCAACCCAGTCTCTCTACCACCTTTGCAAAGTGTCTTGGATTCCTACTGGTCTTCCCGCAACTTCTGATTCGTAAGCTCACTGCGAATCAGGTGAAGGGTTCCACCATTCTGGATGCGTGGGCAGCGACTCACGGAAAAACTGAGGCCCTTGAAAAGGGATTTAAGCCCGGTATTCGCACTTGGTGGGCTTTGATTGGCTTAACTTCATTTGCCCCAGCGATGTCTCTGGGTATCTGGTTACTCATTCATTACCCGATGCCGTATTGGTTTGAGATGGGGGTGCTGGGTTACGAAATGTATTTTGTGGCAGGTCTGATTCCCTCGCTTCTTTTACGGCACCACAGTTGGGCAATTTTTATTCACCCACTGGCAGGTCTTATCTACGAACGTGATCGATATATGGGTGAGCAACTGGTGAGGGTGCTTGAAGAGAGCAGTGAGCAAGCCGCACTTGCCATTATGGGCCGTGCACACTTAAAGGGTTTTGGGTTGGTGCTACAAAGCCACGGTTTTACAAAGGTAGAAGCCAGTGAAGTGCTTCCAGATTACATCGTGTCCGCTACTTAAATCAGACAAAAAAAAAGCCCAGGCTCGCGCCCAGGCTTTTCTCAATTTCAAGTCTTAACTTATTGTGCGTTGGCTATGTTTACCAAATTGGTGAGGTAGCTACGCATGTTTGTCTCGGGGAGAGCTCCATTGAACTGGTCGTGGAAGTTCATGTCGGTCACCTTGAGCGCGACGTTGATGGGCATGCCGCCCGCGCCGCGGAAGCCGGTGTTTAGACTTCCAGAGACAGCAGGGAATTCCCACGCATAGCCGTTTGCGTAGCCACTTGCGTACTCAGTCGTTGCAGGATTGTAGCTTTGGTCTTGGCTAACAACACCTACAATCAAAAGCCCCTGATCTTTAAGCTCGTTATAAAGAGCGTTAAGATAAGAAGATTCTTCGCCGCACCAATAACACCAACCAGCAGTTTCTACGAGAAGGACTGCCGTGATGTTACCTTGATGGGCTGGGCTGTTTAAATACAGGGCGGTTAAGTCAAAAACTTCTGTGTTGCCTGCGAGATCGATGGCCGCTTGGTTGGCGGGAACAAATTTCATGTTCTCTGCAACCATACCTTGAGTGGCGCCATATGGCCCTGGAGGGTAGGTGAAGTTTTCCATGCAGCCGTCTATATTTACGGTGCAGCTTTCTGGGTCACAAGCCAGCGCTCCACCGCCAAATTCACCGAAGCTTGGAATCGCGGAGCAGCCTTTGAGTTGAAAGTG
>JABJBS010000126.1 GCA_018668695.1 Deltaproteobacteria bacterium | reverse complement strand
TATAAGTTTGAAACGGCGCAGGCTTCGGAATGAAGACTCACGTTGGATTACGAACGCGAATTTTAGTGACCTCAGGAATCTGCTCGTTTTTTCTCGTAGTCATCTCTGCTGGTTTTATTCTCTCGCAATTAAAGAATGCGCTTTTATCAACCGTTGCGATGAGTCCCCATATCTTCGATGCAGAAGACCAAGCCGAGTGCCTGGAAAACCCGGAGGCATGGTTTACAGTCAAGCCCGCGGATGGCGCGATTGTCTACGCCTACAGCAGTGAGACGGGCAAATCACTGAATCTCAATGCGCCACCGATGCTTGATCTCTTGTGGGAACGGCTTCAATCCGGTGAAGACCTCGCTATTAAGAACGAAATCGAATCTCCCTTTGTGGCGTGGACTGAATCACAAACCGCGGCAACATTTGCTCGCCGCGTTGGAGAGCCCGGTATATGTGGCGTGATTCAAGGCTCGTTTGCATCATTACCACCGGTTCGTCAGGCCGTTGGGATGAGTTACTTATCTGCCAGCTTTATAGGAGTCTTCATTGTTATTGGCGTGATGATGATTTTTACGATTCGTCCGATTGCTCGTCGGCTGAGACGATTGAGCTTTGCCGCGCGCAGTGTTGGACTTGAAGGTGAGTACCGTTCGGCGGGTGATAATTTACGAGACGATATTGGCGAGATTGCCCTGATTCTAGACAGTGCTCACAGCCGAATGCGTGCAGATGCCGAGCGCCTAGAGCAGCGCCGAGTGGCTTTAGAGCAGCACCTAGCAAATGTTGCCCATGACTTAAGAACACCGATGTCTTCGCTTCACTTGGGCCTGCAAGAGCTTCAGAGTCATATTGAATCAGAAACGGCCAAAGACCTACTGCGCCGCACAATCAACGATTCCGCTTATCTGATGGGTTTAACGGATAACCTCCACCTTGCCAGCCGGCTTTCCGATGGTGCTGACCCAACCGCTGGTCATGCGCGAACAGACTTGGGCGAGTTGGTAGATAAGATTGAACTGCGATTTTCTCTTTTGGGGAAAATGTCGGGTGTTCAAGTGGTGGCCGCTCGGCCCGACAAACCGGTTTGGGTCATCTGTGATCCGTTTATTGCTGAGCGAGCGTTGAGTAACATCGTGCACAATGCGGTGACCCATGGCGAGGAGGGTGGTAATGTTGCTGTCGTTCTAGAAGTGGTGGATGACAACTTTGAGCTGGTCGTCAGTGACGATGGTCCAGGTGTACCGCCCGAAGACCTATCGATGCTGGCAGAGCGAACGTTTCGAAGTGATGAAGCGCGGCAACGCGATACCTCCGGCCAGGGTTTGGGATTGGCCATCACCCACGAGATTGCAAGGCGCTCAGGCTGGACTTTAGAATTCACTGGCGTTGAGCCTCGCGGTCTTCAGGTGAGCCTAAAGGGTAGCCATATCGGTTAGGCGTGGTCTGGAAAGAGATGCTTAAAAACCTCTCTGTGAAACCAGTGAGGTCCTTTTTCTTCTTCTGGCGCGAACCGTCCTTTCACACCAAACCCGCTGGCAATGCCTTTGGCGACCAAGTCCATGGCTTCCACATCTTCATCGTCAACCTGTTGATTCAGCCAGATGGATTCCATCTCCCCATATTTCTTTTCATCCATCACATAATGGTGCCAGAAGAACCGCGTTTGGTCGGGGTGGTTCGCAACCGGCTCATAACGGTTGATAGACAGGCCCCAAGGATAAAAGTTGAGTGTCAAGTTGGGAAAGATAAACCACCACAACGAAAAGACTCGCTTGGATGGGTCTTTGGGATCTCGAAATCTTTCTGGCAAAAGTTCAGGATCAAAGCCATGGTCTGGATTTTTCGCATACGCCCATTGCAGCGAGGCGCCGGTGTAGAGCTCGGTCTGGTAGTTGCGGTAGTAGAGCGCGTCGACGAGTCCTTTAGGACCGCGGTGAATAAATGGAATGTGAAACTTATCCATAAAGTTCCAAGCATGCTGCTTCCAGTTTCCAGGTACCACCCGCTCTTCGACTTTTTGAAGTTTTCTAGACCATGTCTCAATTTGAAAATGCTTGATGCTCTCACGAATCGGTTCGAAAATGGTCTCGAAATCATCCACTGGCTTTCCAAGTGAAGCGAATAGCCATGGACCAAACTGATGCAAGGGCAGCTCTTGAAGGTGGTCACAGGGCCTAGGGAAATTTGGCAGCTTACCAAACGCGGGCTGCGAGACGAATTGGCCCTCGTCATCAAAGCGCCGGCCGTGCTGTCCACAAACGACGCCTTTGCTTTTACCGGCCTCGGTGACCAATGGATACCAGGCGTGGGTGCACACATTGGGAAAGAGTCGAAGCTTTCCTACGCCGTCGCGTTTGAGAAAGAGCGGACGGCCATCAAGCTCCAAAGGAGCATGGGAACCGGGTTCTTCTACGCGCTGCGTCGTAGAGCGTGGATCTTCTAGAAAAGCATCCCGAGGCGTTTCAGGCAGCATAAGCCATGCATTGGCGAAGAGAGTTTTGTTTTCATGGATCAAGAGATCATGACTCTCAAAGGCTTCCGGCGGAAGACTCTCCGCCTGGTCTATATCACTGTGAACAAAGAACTTTTCTGGATTTAGGGAGGGTTTATTCATCGTGTTTCCTCCAGATATTGTACCTGGGTGAGCCGTGGGATTTGTAAAAAATACGCCTTAATCTGTTTTTTTTAGCAACACCACCCCCAAAACGCCCGACAATCTATCCGATGGTTTCAATGCCAGTTACAAAATATCTATGAAGGACGCCTCAAATGCCTACACCTCTTAGCGGAAACAAAGCTCCTACTCGTGCCGACCGAACTGTTGATACAGAAGGCGCGAACGTAAAATTCTCGACCGACCTTGGCGTTGATGGTTACCGAGATATGCCCGGCTTGGTAGCCGAAGCACGAACATTCAAAGACCCATCTCCAAAAGACATTCGACTGAGCTCAGAGCAGCTTCAAGGTGTGAACGACCTCGAAACACTCGGCACGACAATCGCCAAAGCCTTTGAAGATAATAAGGCTTATCTTGGCGCGGAAGAAATCACGGGCAACAACGAGAACCTCGGCGTTTCATCTTTGCGCAAGCAAGCGTTTTTCAATGGCATCGCTAAAGACCTCGAGAGTAGCAATCTGCCTGCGACCGATAAGCAGGGCGCTTTGAAAATGCTCAAGCGCCTTGAAGAAGAAAGCTACATGAACCGGGAGATCACATTCGATACCGGCAAGCTTGACACTTACCACCCCTACACGAAGCCGTTTGATAAAGGTGTTCGCAAAATCGAAGCACTCGCACCTCCAGGGGTTGAGCGTGAAGCGATTACGGCTGAACTCAATTACATTACAGACCGTAAGACCCGTGCCAGTGGCTGGGGCAATGTAAGTGAAGGCAACGCAGAAGAAACCCTCGGCCTTCGTCCGGTAGACCGTGACAACGGCGGCCAGGCATTGTCTTTGGCAAAAGACTCAGTAGACAGCTTTAAGCCTAAGTATGTTGTTATCAATGTGAATACCGATGGTTTGCCAGAAGGCATGGAAGAGCATGCAGGTAAGTCTGTTGTACGAGACGGTGAAAACCTCGTGTTTGATAAAACATCTACCGCGGTACCTGCAGAACTCGCAGAGCATCTCACTGAAAAAGCGGCCTCAAAAAATACAGGTCTTCGTTTGATGGAATCAGCCGAGACCAAGCGAGGAAGCTTTCCATACGATTGGAACCAAAATGGCGGCGTGGATGTAGACGGAATGAATATCGGTTGGTGGGGACACTGCCATATCGAAGCACCGCTTGCAGCACTTAAGCTTGCCGCAGGCTCTGATGTAACTGTGTTTGATGCACGCTCAAAAGGTGAGAGCACGTTTGGCTCAACCGACGTCAACGACTTACTCTTCGCGCTTATGGACGCGGACCGCTACGCAGACATCAACACGGGGCGCGCAGCATCTGCCGAAACCACAACTTTTGTTGGTAACCGAAACGATACTATTGGAGGTCAGCACCCAGGTGACAAGATGATTCTCACCGTGGGTGGTCGCGAAATTCCATTCTCGTTTAAGCTTACTGGACTCTACGACGTAGATGATGCTGAAAAGTCGGTCAATCCAGATGATTCTTTCTCACCGACTGTCGTGACCGAAGGTCTCAAGTTTGAGAAGAATCCAGCATTCAGCGGTTTACGTGAACAAGACTGGTCAGTCATCAGTGGTGACCGCAAATTTGAAGGCAGCGTCGAATACATGGACGTGAATTCAAGAGGCGGCGTGGAGCGCAAAAAAGCAGATATCCTGATTGACCCTAAGAACCCTTCAGATGAGCCTATCTTACTGAGCAGTGAGCTGGGCCGTGGTTCTTATCCACCTTCAGTAACCAAGTATTACTTGAATCAGAAAACCGGAAATCTCGAAAGCCGTCAGTTTGAGGCCGCTAAGAAGGAAGATGGTTCTTATGAGATGAAGCCAGTGGGCGAGGAGAACAAGGTCTTCGGTGCAGTTGGCGGTATGAATTTGAGCCGTGAGCTTACTAAAGAGAGTGTGATTGAACTCCATAACCACTTCTTAGATGCGGCTCGCCGCGGCGTTTCCTTCGTCACTGAGAAGGATTCTGGCCACATGGTTTGGAACTATGGAACCGATAGCTTCAAGATCAATAAGGTTGAAGAAGACGGTGACTTCGTGAAGTACGAAGTGGCAGACAAAACTCAGGGTGGAACAAAGACTTGGTCTTACATCTTGAAGTATGACGACGAAGGCAATGCCGTGGATGCTCATGCTTTTAGCGCGCCGCCAGATTTCGTGTTCCGCCCAGAAAAGACAGTGACTGCACCTCTGGTTCGAGCTGAGAACGGTAGCGTTCTTTATAACTCAGCCGCTTATGAGCGCGGCTTTCTCGTCGGCGAAGACGGAAAAATCAGCGATGAGTCATTATCGTTCTTTCGCTATGCGAGTGATGTTCTCTACGCCTCTTTGGTTGACCCAGCGAAAGACAATCAGTTCGTAATCATGGACGACCAAGGTGAGATGTATTTCTACGATACCAAAGAAGCTTATGAAGCTGATGTGGCAAAGCTTAAGGGCGATACAGCAGAAGTAACTGAGTAAGCTTTTAGATTGGGTCGCGGTGGCCTCGAGAGCAACCGATTGGGAGAGTAAAATGAGTGCAAGCGCAGCGTTGAAATCACGTGAAAAGTTGGTTCGTAAGCAATTGGAGGAGATTGATCCACGGTTGGGACATCGGCCCGAAGCGCATCCTTTGGCGACTAAAATAGCAAAAGGTAAAGATGCACTGATTGAACTCATCGAACTGGTTGAGGATTCCAATGCTGAAGTCGAAGAGCGACTTCTTGCTCTCGAGGCCATCAGCGCTATCTTAGCCCGTGAGGGAGAAGATGGTATGGCTCAAAGTGTTCTTCGCTTGATTGCCAGTTCAGTCGACCAACACCCTCAGCTTCGGGGCGCAGCTGCCCGGGCGATGCTTATCGCTGGTGACAAGCCCTTTATTAAGGCATTTGAAGCGAGGCTTGCGTCTGACGATGCGAGATTGGTTGCATCTGCAGCTCACTCTATGGGCGTAGCTCGATACGAACCGGCGGTGGAAGCCTTAATCGAACTTTTCGCAAATCATCCTGCAATCGCTGTTCAATCGAAAGCCGTTTGGGCACTCGGAGAAATTGGTGCATCTCGGGCCATTGAAATTCTAGAAGCAGGGTTTCGCGCTCAGCGATGTCTGATGCCGGTGATTGAAGCTTTGGGTAAAGTGGGAACGATGGAGACGCTCGCGCAGTTAACGCTTGCGCTTCGTGATGACGATGCAGATATTCGTTTGACCACTGCAGAAGCCATGCACAGGCTAATCTTGAGACATATGGACGATGACCACGGCGCGCTCGAGCGCTACTTATTGATGGCACTCGAAGCTGAGGATGACTCTCGTATCGGTGTGGTTTTAATTAGCTGTTTGCGTCAGATTGGTGCCAATATTCCTAAGAAGTTGGTTCAAAAAGCGCTTACAGTATCCTTGCGGAAAACAGGCTCTATCAGCCAGGCTCGCACCAGTTAGTAACGAACCTTATCTCCTTTTTCTCTCCAGGCCTTAAAGGCTTCTAAGCCTTCATCTCGCATCATTGTCTCAATTCGAATGGACCGCTCTTCGTTGCTTAAGGGAAGCTCGTTGTAGATATGTGCGTCATCAAAGCCAATATCTGCCGCGTCATCTCGCGTGCACGCGTAGACTACCCGCTCAATTCGCGCCCAGTAAATGGCGGCCAAGCACATCGGGCAGGGCTCACAGCTCGAGTAGATGGTCGTACCATCGAGCTGGAAATCCGCGATTTCCTTACAGGCATGACGAATGGCCGTTACTTCAGCGTGGGCCGTCGGATCGTTGGTGGATGTAACGCCGTTGTTGCCTTTACCGATGATTTTTCCATCTTTTACAATGATTGCACCAAAGGGGCCGCCGCGGTTGGAGCTTGCGCCTTCTTGAGCCAGTCTAATGGCTTCGGCTAGGTATTTTGAGTCGTCTGCTTCAACAGGCATGGTAGAGCTGGCTCCTTTTCCCAACGTCAGGTCGGCCGACCCGTATAGTGTAAAGTAGCACAATTAGACAAGAGGATAGTTCATTTCGCCAAAATGTGTCATGATAATCGTTTGATTTCGATGGTACGCTATATTAAAAGCTTCGGCCGCTCCCGAAATGGTCATGGCGGCATTTTGGGGCGATCAGTACTAGTAGAGATGATTTGGAGGTGGCCAAATGGCGCCACTGCATTTTTTCCTAAATGGGAAACGGGTGGACATTCGCGACATTTCACCCAACGAGACATTACTCAATTATTTGCGTTATGAGGCCTCACTCACTGGAACGAAAGAAGGATGTGCCGAAGGCGATTGCGGTGCCTGCACCGTCTTGATGTTGGATGCTGAGCAGGGACGCGCTGCACAATTGCGTGCGGTCAACAGCTGTTTGGTTCTCGTTCCGATGTTGCATGGCAGAGAAGTTTTCACGGTAGAAGCGCTCCGAGATAAAGAGCTGCACCCGGTTCAGCAAGCCATGGTCGATACCCTTGGTTCCCAATGTGGGTTCTGTACGCCTGGTGTTGTGATGTCTATGACTGAAGCAGCCTATCGCAGCGACCTGGATAGCGCATGGAAGGTCGACGACCAGATGTGTGGAAATTTGTGCCGCTGCACGGGCTATCGGCCCATTCGGGAGGCGGCCACTCGCGTAGCCGGCACACGGCCTCCAGGAAAACTCTTAAATTGCCTAGATAACGCGAAAAGCTGTGACCGAGGTTTGAACTACGAAGCTCTGGGTGAGTCTTTCATCATACCAACGAGCTTCACGGAGTTGTTTCAAGCTTTAGAGAACCAGCCAGACGCACGTATTGTGGCCGGCGCAACCGACTTGTCTTTAGAGATCACAAAAGCTCACCGGGAATTGCCTCATCTTGTTTCTGTGGAAAGCATCCCAGAACTTCATCAGCTTGAGCTGCGTGAAGAGGGTGTTTATATCGGGGCGGCGGTGCCTCTGACCGATGTTGAGACTGCCTTGCTTGAGCGCATGCCCATGGTTTCCAGAATGCTGCGCTATTATGGTGCGCGCCAAATCAAGCACCGCGCTACCGCGGGTGGTAATATTTGTAATGCCTCACCCATTGGTGATCTACCACCGGTTCTTTTGGCTCTGGATGCTAAGCTTCATCTACGATCTAAGGCAGGTGCTCGCACCGTTTCCATCGATGAATTTTTCTTAGGTTATCGTCAAACAGCGCTTAAGCCAGGCGAAGTGTTGGAGGCTATCTGGATACCCAATGTCCTGAGTGCATCGAAAAGCGGTGCCTATAAAGTGTCGCGCCGGCGTGAGCTGGATATCAGTGCGGTGGCGGCAGGTATCGTTGTCCAGTTAGGAGAAGGCTCGGTGGTGACCGCGGCCCGGATTGGTGTTGGAGGTGTGGCTGCAACGCCCATCAGAGCCAAGCAGACTGAAGATTTTCTCGTGGGTAAGGTGTGGAACGAAGATACAGCGGAAGAGGCTGCTCAAATCATCGAGCAAGAGTTTTCACCACTCTCCGACCATCGAAGCTCAGAATGGTATCGGCGCAAGGTCATCGGCAATCTGATTCGAGGCTTTTACCAAGAGACACTGGATGCCGATTTTGTTTCGTTACCGGATGCGCCAACAGCGACCGTTGTATTGGAGGCATCCCATGAACAAGCCTAAGTCGCCTTTAGGGGCTAACCTTAAACATGAAAGCGCTCATCTGCATGTGAGCGGTGAAGCGCGCTATGTGGATGATTTCCCACTCGTGCCAGGCCTTCTGCATGCACAAATCGTTTCGTCACCCGTGGCTTGTGGAGCTTTGAAGTCGATTGATGTGGAAGCTGCGCGTGGAGTTCATGGTGTGGTCACTGTCTTGACGGCTGACGACATTCCCGGTGCAAACGATGCCTCTCCAGTATTTCACGATGAACCTTTCTTGGCTTCGGGTGCACTCTACAGTTACGGTCAAAGCATTTGTATCGTGGTGGGTGAAAGCATTGAAGCATGCCGAATAGGCGCCTCGAAAGTTGTCCTAGATATAGAGCCCTCTGAGCCGGTTTTAAGTGTTCAAGATGCAATTGAAAAGAACTCCTTTCAGGGTGAGACCGCCCGCATTACTCGTGGTGATGTAACCGAGGCTTTGAAGTCGTCTCCTCTTAAAATCAAGGGGGAGCTTGAAACGGGTGGGCAAGATCACTTTTACCTCGAGTCTCAAATCGCTCAGGTCACGCTACTTGAAGATGGTTGCTACCAGGTTGAATCCTCCACCCAGCATCCCAGCGAGGTGCAAACGAAGATCTCCGAGCTTCTTGAGATAGGTCGTCATCGTATTGTGGTTCGTTGTCCACGTATGGGTGGTGGTTTTGGAGGTAAGGAAAGTCAGGCCGTTTATGTGGGGCAGGCGGCAGCTTTGGCTGCATGGGCCACGGGGCGCCCGGTTCGAGTTCGAATGAACCGTGACCAAGACATGATTACCACCGGCAAGCGTCACCCTTGGTTCAGTACTTACGAGGCGGGCTTTAGTAAAGAGGGCGATTTATTAGCACTGAAAGTTAAGACCTACGCCGATGGTGGCTGGAGCCTCGACTTATCGCCCGCGATTTTACAGCGGTGCCTCTTTCATTTGGACAATTCTTACTTTGTTCCGAATGCTGATTTTGAGGGGCGCATCGCTAAAACGAACAAAACATCGAACACCGCATTTAGAGGTTTCGGTGGGCCGCAGGGTATGGCGGTTGTTGAAGCTGTTATGAATCACGCGGCGCAAGTTCTTCAATTGGACCCAGCACTTGTTCGTTCTCGAAATTTTTATGGAGCGGCACCACGTCACGAAACACCCTACGGACAAGAAGTGATTCCCAGCGATAATCGGTTGCAGCGAATCTACGACCAGCTGATGGCTGAGTCCGATTATGATAATCGACGTGATAAAATCGAAGCATTTAATAAAGAGTCTCGCTGGGTGAAGCGGGGAATCGGTTTTCAACCCGTTAAGTTTGGTATTTCATTTACGACATCTTTTTTAAATCAGGCAGGCGCCTTGGTGCTGATGTATGCCGATGGTTCTGTTCAGTTAAATCATGGCGGTACGGAAATGGGGCAAGGGCTTCATACCAAGATGCTTGCTATTTGTGCCCATGAGCTTGGAGCAGACCTTAAGCAAGTTCGGGTGATGGCTACGTCTACCGACAAGGTTCCGAATACTTCGGCAACGGCGGCATCGAGTGGCTCGGACTTAAATGGCCAGGCTGTTCGTAACGCGTGCGTCGAGATTCGAGAGCGTTTGCGTCCGATTGCTGCCAAACTATTAAGTGTTTCAGAAGGCGATGCAGATACGATTGTTTTTGCCGGGGGTCAGGTCTACTTGCCTGGTCAAGAAGAAGCCTCCATTGGACTCGAAAAAGTATCACAGGCAGCTTACATGGACCGCATCTCATTATCTGCCACGGGATATTATAGAACGCCTAACATCTATTTTGATGCCAAAACGGGTAAAGGCCGACCCTTTCATTATTATGCCTACGGTGGTTGCGTCGTTGAAGTTGAATTGAATGGGCTTACGGGTGAGCATCGTTTAAACAGGGTTCGCATCGTTCACGATGTGGGCAATTCCCTTTTGCCTGAAATTGATAAAGGACAGGTAGAGGGCGGATTCATTCAAGGCGCGGGTTGGGTCACCGTGGAAGAGTTGGTGATGAACCCCGAAGGCCGCTTACTCACGCATGCACCATCAACCTATAAAATTCCCGCCTATGGGGATGTACCGGATGATTTCCAGGTATCCTTACTTGAGAAAGCGCCGCAAGAGGGTGTGATTCATCGGAGCAAGGCTGTTGGCGAACCTCCGTTTATGCACGGGCTGGCCATGCTAACTGCGCTGGAGCATGCTGTTGGGGCATTTGGACCGGTTGCGCAGCGGGTTAATCTTGCCGTACCGGCCACCCCGGAAGCGCTCTTAAGAGCCGTTGAAGACAGCCGGGCTAAGCTTAAAGAGGCTTGAGTTGGCACTTGGATACCGGATTGGGGTACGATTAATTCATGGCTTTTGAAGGCGGCGAAATATTCGAACGTGTCCTTGAGATGCAAACCTCTGGCGAGCGCGGTG
>JABJBS010000125.1 GCA_018668695.1 Deltaproteobacteria bacterium | reverse complement strand
TTACTAATCTCAAGCTTGCTAACACTCATTGGCATGCTCTTGGCCGACCTTGCATACGCATTGGTCGATCCACGAATTACGTTCGACTAGGGGGTTGTCATGACGGAAACGAAAAACATCATGGGCTCAGAACCAGAAGATATGACATTCGGGGATATCGTCTGGGGCCAATTCAAGAAAAACAAAATGGCCTACGCCTCACTCTGGCTCTTGGCTGCGCTCTTTATCCTTGCGGTATTTGCGCCCGTGTTAGCATCGGAAAGACCATTTGTTTGGCAAGATGCTGAAGGCACATTTTTCCCTTGGTTCAGCTCTCTCTTTGACCACAACTACTATGAGAATGGTGTCGACAAGTTCTTCAACTTGCTGCTCGTGCTCGGCACCCCCTTGTTTATCATTTGGGTCATCATGGTGAAGCGGGTGCTAAGCACCGGCGTTGAGAAGAGAATCAGCCGGCAGAAAATCCGAACCTACGCGGGCTACATCAGCGCCTTCTTTATGGTCGTATTCATTGGCGTCATGGCTACCCAGTCAGGACAGGTCAACCGCCACAACTTCGAAGCTTATGAAGCTCTTCAAGCTCAAGGCAAAGAAGTCAATGCGGTGTTTCCGCCTATAGCCTACAACTATTCCAGGCAAAGCCTCTCGGAAAAGCTTCAGCAACCCAGCGGAACTCACATCATGGGTACCGACCGTAAAGGTCGCGATGTAGCGGTACGCATGCTTTTTGGAATTAGAATCTCACTGTCCGTAGGAATCATAGCCGTTGGTATTTACGTGACCATCGGAATCTTACTTGGAGCCTTCGCGGGTTATTTCAGGGGCCGCGTGGATATGATTATTCAGCGATTCATCGAAATATTTATGGCTGTCCCCACACTTATCGTTTTGCTGGTTTTGATTTCATTTATCGAACAACCCTCTATTTTCCATATTATGGTGGTCATAGGACTCTTTAGGTGGACCGGCGTAGCCCGGCTTGTGCGAGGGGAATTCTACAGACTTCGTAACCTCGATTTTGTGACCAGTGCCATCGCCTTAGGCTTTAGCACCCGCCGAATTATCTTTCAGCACATTTTACCGAATGCGCTTGGCCCCGTTTTGGTTGCCGCAACCTTTGGCGTTGCTGCTGCAATCCTAATTGAAAGTTCCCTGTCCTTTCTCGGGCTCGGCGACATCAACGTACCCTCCTGGGGACAGACGCTGAACGCAGGCTACAAAACGGGTGAATGGTATCTCATTCTCATTCCAGGCATCGCGATTTTTATCACGGTGACGCTGCTTAACCTGGTCGGCGAGGGTCTTCGTGATGCTCTTGATCCGAAGATGAGAAAGTAAGGTTACAACGATGAACAAGCCGCTTTTAAAACTCGAAAATGTTCGTACCTGGTTTCACACCGATATTGGTATTGTCAAAGCTGTCGATGGTCTTAACGTCGAAGTCAAAGCCGGACAAACGCTCGGTATTGTTGGTGAGTCTGGCAGTGGTAAGTCTGTAACCAGCCTTTCCATTATGCGTCTTCTCCCTCTGCAAACAGCGCGCATGGAAGAAGGCTCAAAAATCTATTTCGAAGGCGAAGACCTTCTGGAAATGAGTGATCAAAAAATTCGGGCCATTCGAGGCGCGGATATTTCCATGATTTTCCAAGAGCCGATGACTTCACTGAATCCGGTCTACACCACTGGTAACCAAGTGATTGAAGCCATCATGCTTCACCAAGAGCTGGGCCACAAAGAAGCCGAAGCCAAAACCATTGAGCTCTTTCGAGAAGTAGGCATCCCCGATCCAGAACAACGCATTCACATGTATCCCCATGAAATGTCGGGTGGCCAAAAACAACGGGTCATGATTGCCATGGCGCTTTCGTGCAACCCAAAGATACTCATCGCGGATGAGCCCACCACTGCTCTGGATGTGACCATTCAAGCCCAGATCTTGGATCTACTGCGCTCGCTTCGAGACGACCGCGGCATGGGTATGATTTTCATCACCCACGACCTTGGAGTCATCGCCGAAATCGCTGATGAAGTCGCCGTCATGTACCGCGGTAAGCTCGTTGAGTACGGTGATGTCACAAGCATCTACGAGAACCCTCAACATCCATATACCAAGGGTTTACTGGCATGCCGGCCAAAGCTTGAGTCGAAGCTTCGAAAGCTGCCAACGGTTCCAGATTATATGGACACCATCTACGATGAGAGCGGCGAATACTCCATCAAGGAAAAAGAGCTTAAGCCTGGTTGGCTCGAGGAGATGGAAAAAGACGGTCGCGGCCGTCACCTCTACCCGCTCAGCCGCCTAGAGTCTTTTGGCTACGCGTCCAAGGCGTCAGACTACCCCCACGACACCACATTTGGCCGTGAGGACGAGCAACCTCTACTTCAAGTCAAAGACCTCAAAGTTCACTTCCCTATTCAGAAAGGGCTCTTCGGCCGCGTGGTAGACCACGTAAAAGCCGTAGACGGTGTGAGCTTTGATGTTTACCGCGGACAAACCCTGGGCTTTGTTGGCGAATCTGGTTGCGGAAAAACCACCACCGGGCGCGCTGTCATGCGTCTTATCGATCCAACGGCTGGGCAAGTAACCTTCGACGGCGTCGACATCACGAAGATGTCTCAAGCTGACCTAAGAGCTTACCGCAAGCGATTCCAGATTATCTTCCAAGATCCTTATGGATCGCTCAATCCTCGTAAGACCATCGAAACCACCATCATGGAACCCATGGAAGTACACGGTATCGGTGAAACCTACGAAGAGCGCCGCGAAATGGTTCTCCAGCTTTTAGAAAAAGTTGGGCTCCCTGGCCGGCAATT